>JAYVUJ010000394.1:0-10486 GCA_043788035.1 Ferruginibacter sp.
TTAACACTATTTGTATATGCCCTAATTAACCTCCGGGATATATTAGTGCCAATTTCTTTTGCGGTATTGCTGGCGATACTTTTAAACCCATTTATTAATTTATTGCAGCGCTGGCATGTGCCTAAAGTAATTGCTATATTAATTGCCATTTTGTTTGCCTTTATTTTAATTGGGAGCATCATATATTTTATATCGATTGAAATGAGCAGCTTTACTGACAAGATGCCTTTATTGAAAAGCAAATTCTCTCAATTAGCCGGTAAAGTACAGTATGCCATTACTAGTGAGTTTAACATTCCGGTAAAAAAACAACAACAATATATTGATGAGGCTAGTAGCAGCATGAAGCCATTGATTGGCGCTACCGTCGGTACTTTAATGGGTACTTTGACCCTGATATTTTTACTGCCAGTGTACACATTCTTATTTGTTTATTATAAGGTGCTTATAGTAAATTTTTTATACGAAAGTTTTGCTGAGAATAATTCAAAAGAAGTAAGTATAGTTTTAAAACAGGGTAAGGCTGCTATACAAAGTTATATGTTTGGCCTGCTGCTGGAAGCTTTAATAGTGGCCACACTAAACTCCACCGCCTTATTATTGCTAGGGGTAGATTATGCTATTTTAATTGGGCTTATTGGCGCGCTCTTAAACATACTTCCTTATGTTGGCGGTATGATTGCCATATTCTTGCCTGTTTTTATTGCTACTATCACCAAAGATGGATATAATACACAAATTGCTATAGTTGGGGCCTATGTGGTTATACAATTTATAGACAACCATTTTTTAGTGCCTTATGTAGTTTCTTCTAAAGTGAAAATTAATGCGCTAATATCTATCATCATTGTTTTACTGGGTGGTGCAGTTTGGGGCGTATCCGGCATGTTTCTTTCGATACCTTTTATAGGCATTTTAAAAATAATTTTCGATAGGGTACCAAGCCTTAAGCATTGGGGTAAATTACTAGGCGATGAGGTGCCAATAAAACACAAAGGGCAAATATGGAACAGTAAGCCCAAACAGAAAAAGGAAATTATTGATGCGCCTTTAAATGCAACAGTTGTTTAGCCCTTTTGCTTATTATTTGAAAGTTTTAATCACTGTAAACTCTTATGTGCAATCCTATTTAATGCGCTTAAAGCCCTACATTAGTTAACAGTTAGGCTACACACTTTTTACTGATAAAAGCATTTGTTTTAAATGTAAACAGGTAAATAACATCCTGTTCAGAATGTTATTTATTTAAACACTTCTACAAATCCAAAAAATATATTTGTTTATTACGAAAGATTCGTAGCTTTACGAAAACTTCGTAACAATGGTAAATAAATTAACGCTTCAGGAAGAACAAGCCATGCAAGCCATCTGGCAAACAGGAGAAGGCAATGTAAAAATGTTTCTCGATAAAATGGAAGCTCCTGTTCCTCCCTACACCACTGTAGCATCTACCGTAAAAAATTTAGAGAAAAAAAACTTCGTACAAAGCAGGCTTGTTGGCAACGCTTATGTTTATAGCCCGCTAATAACTGAGGCCGATTACAAAAAGAAATTTATCAATGGTTTTGTGGCAGATTATTTCGATAACTCTTACAAAGAGCTGGTCAGCTTTTTTATAGACCAAAAAAAGTTATCGCCTAAAGAATTGAAAGAGATAATCAACTTGATAGAGCCGAAAAAGTAAACCACTTAAAAATATTTTTCCATGAATTTTATATTTGAATATCTTTTAAAATTATCCATCAGCCTTGCCGTGGTTTATTGCTTTTATTTTTTAGTGCTCAGGCGCCTTACATTTTATAACTGGAACCGTTGGTACTTGTTGTTATATGCTGCCATTTGTTTTTATATCCCTTTTATTGACATTGCTTATTTATTAGGCTTTGCTGGAAACAACCCAGTATTAGAAACTATACCAGCATTAAATCTTTCAATTGCAAATGGCGCAAGTAAACTGATGGTAACGGAGCATTCTTTTACAAAATGGCTGCTTACTATTTTACCCATTGTGTTAATTAGTGGTGCCCTTATTTTATTGTTGCGTTTGGGCATACAGTACATTTCTTTTTTACGCTTAAAAAATTCAGCCATCCTTTTAAATGATAATGGCGTAAAAATTTACCAGGTCGAAAAATATATTATCCCGTTTTCAATTGGCAACTCAATTTTTATACATGCCGGGTTGCACAATGATGATGGGCTTAAGGAAATTATCCGGCACGAGTTTGTTCATGTAAAACAAAAACATACCATCGATATATTATTTACAGAATTGTTGTGCATCATCAATTGGTACAATCCTTTTGCCTGGCTCATACGCCATGCCATCCGCCAAAACCTTGAGTTTATTGCCGATAATAATGTTTTACAAAACGGCTTTGATAAAAAGGAATATCAATATTTATTATTAAAGGTTATAGGGGTATCGCATTTTAGCATAGCCCATCAATTCAATTTTTCTTCACTAAAAAAACGCATTGTTATGATGAACAAAATGAAAAGTGCCCGTGTGCACCTGGTAAGGTTTTTATTTATGCTGCCTATAGGAGCCACGCTTTTGCTAGCTTTCAGAGTTAAGCATGAAAGCAATTGGGCTACGCCTCCCCAAACAAATTTTACAACTCTATCTATTGGCTTAAATAATAGTATAGATACGGTACCCACGCCTGCTGCATTGCCAAAAAATGTACAATCAATTCATATAGAAAATGGCAAAGCAACAGTTGCTTTAAAAATTGGCAAGGAAGAAAAGTACGATCTTGACGATGTAAAAGAGTTAGGAGCATTTACAAAAAAATATGGCACTTTACCACCACCGCCACCACCACCTTTACCACCACCACCGTTGCCGCCACCACCAGCTGCGGAGAATGCGCCAATTCCTCTGCCGCCACCCGCAGGTTTACCTATGCCTCCACCGCCGCCACCGCTGCCATCAACTCCGCAAAAAGTGGTGTTGTCTTCTAAAGTAAAAAATGGTGTAGCCCCTTTATATTTACTGAATGGAACTGTACTTACTGAAAAATTAGAAAATATTAATCCATCAGATATTGAAAGGGTAGAAGTATTTAAGGGTAAGCAGGCAATTACTACATACGGTGAAAAGGGTAAAAATGGAGTAGTATCAATCACTACCAAAACAGGAGTGATTGTAAATGGATTCCCAATTACTTTAAAGCCTTCTGTTTTACAGGGTAAAGCAAGCGGTTTTGTAACAGGTGATAAGACAACTGCAATAACCCTAACTGATACCAAACCTAACACACAAACTGGTAATAAACCTGTCGCAAAAGTATTAATTAAAAATGCGCCTGGCGATGATATGCTTTACTTTATAGATGGCAAAGAAAGTAAGCAAAGTGATATGAATTTATTAGACCCCAATACGATACAATCGGTGGATGTTTTAAAAGATGAGCAAGGGAAAAAGGGTTACGGCGAAAAAGGCAAGAATGGCGTTGTGAAAATAGTTACAAAGCCAATACCAGCGCTTTAAAAAAGCAACTACTAATTTTATTATAGGGATTGGGTAATACTTATCCCCTTTTTATCCACTAAAAACCAGCCTTAATGTACATATAATTGTGATAATATAGTAATTATACTACCCTAAATTGCAAATATTCCTTATTAAAAATTGGGGTTAATACTAAAAATAAGAAATTTTGCTGCCTTAAAAATAGAGCAGTTTTGCTATTGCCCACCATAATTATTAAGGCCATCTTTGTATCAGAAGTTGATTGGTATTTGTTTATCAGTCATGTCCAAAAATCCAGATTAACCAAAAAAATTGTTTCAATATCCTGAAATAAAAAACTACAAATCCAATATCAGTCAACTTCTAATTTTTTGTTTGTTGTGTATTAAATTTTAGTGTAAGTTTTCTAAGTTATTAAGTTGTCAAAGTTTTTAGAGTATACAAATGTCTTGTTCAATCTAGTGCTGTCTTGTTTAATATAATATTTGTATCCCCCAAAAAAGGTCCTCCAATAGGGGCCTTTTTTATTTACTTTAACCTCCATATATTATTTTATTTATCAGCGTTTATTTTTAAAGCTAACTAACGTTTTATGTAAATAAGCAATAAGTATACGTTATAAACGTTTTTAATCATAAATAGTATTTTTTACCTGGCACTTACAAAGCATTCATCCATTCCTGCAAACCAAATTCCGCTATTATGAAATTCTTTACACGGGGGTTTTCTGTCAACTTTATTTCGATTAATAAATATTTCAAATCAAGGCAAAACTTAAAAGGATTGCTACAATTTATATTTGTAGTAGCCCCTTTATTTTCAATGGCAGGCACACCGGTTTTTTCACCGACAAAATGTAGGGCTTTAGGCAATAGCGTAGTAATGACAAAACATCCTGCCCAACTATTTTATTCTCCTTCAGCCGTAACAGAATTTATGCGGATAAATCTTTTTTTATTACAGCCCGATAGCTCCACGGTATTGGCTGATGGCGATTATGCGGAGTATAACGACTTATACCATGATAGCGTTACTTTAGAAGATGCCGCTAAGTTTACCAACATCTTAGAAAATATTGGCTTGCTGCGGTATGGCAAAACATTATCTGTAGAGCGCCGCCCGATTATCAAAACAAATGATACGCTATTTATACGGTTGTGGAAAACTACACAACGCAGTTATCAGATACAGCTTGTGGCGGGTATGGTTACAAACATAGGGTTGCAGGCTTTTTTTGTAGATACCTATCTTAAAAAAAGTACCCCTTTAAATATTGATGGAGATACCAGGATCAGTTTTGATATTTCTGCAGACATGGCGTCGCAGGCAAGCAACAGGTTTATGGTAGTTTTTAAGCCAAAGGTTTATGTTGCCCCAACCCCAGCGCCGGCTGTTACTTTTATTTCAGTTACAGCATACCCGTACGGATCGCAAATAAGGGTTTGCTGGAATGTAAAAGACGAAAAGGCAACAACAAAATATGAAGTAGAAAAATCAATAAATGGAATAGATTTTTTATTAGTGAGTACTACGCTTGTAACTGCAACCAACGCAGCACAGGGTAATTATTGCTGGTTAGATGGGTCTACCGCCCCCGGTAGCAATTACTACCGCATAAAAGGGATTAATGTAGATGGTACAAGTAAGTACACCGCTATAGTTAAAGTGTTGGTACCTATAACACCAGTAGCTTTTAGCGTATATCCAAACCCAGTAAAAAACCATAGCATCAACCTTAAATTTATTAACCAGCCTACAGGTCTGTTTGAAGTTAAGCTTACTAATATTAATGGCACAGCAGTTTTTAAAACTAAAATTTTAGTAGGCAGCAACAACATGGTACTGCAGCTGAATATTGCCAGTGTGCATAATGGCTTATACGAATTAAAAGTTACAAATGCAGCCAATGCCAATAAGGTGCAAAAGGTAATTGTACTGTAATCAATTGATAGTAAACACTGGATTATTGATAAGAAATATAATGCCTGTAGATGCTGTTGCAACAATATTTGTACTAACAGTAATTAGCGCCTTAATTATCCTTTTAGTAAATTATTTTTTAGTTGGGTATATTCTTCCTGGGTGATGGCACCTTGGTTTAAAAGGGTAAATAATTTCTCTATTTCATCGCCCACCATTTGTTTTGAAGAATTGGTTGGCAGTTGTGGCGTAGTAATACCCGCTGTTGTTTTAACAATGGCAAGTGCCAGTTGGTTCGCCTGGCTATCAACAGCATTTTTTTTGTATTCTTCTTGTGAATGGGTAATAGTATCTTTTAAAAGTTTAGGGTTGTCTATCATTTCATAAGTAGTTTCACCCATCTCTGCAGCAGTTTGTATATCTACATTGCCATAGCCAAACATCCTGCCCCAAATACTTTGGTCGTACTCAACATTGTTAATTTTATCTAACGGGCTTTCTTTAGAGTAGCGCCCAAAAAATCCGCTTTCATCTACTACCCGTAAATTGGTAATACACCATAAATTACTTTTCCAATTTAGGTATTCATACATAGGGTACAGCGCCGCTACCAGTGTAATAATAAAGCCTGTAGTTTTAAACAGCCATATACAAAGCGCAGCCAGTAACAGCCAAACAAATATGGGCAGCACCAGTTTTATCCAGTGCTGCCTTGTAATCAGCAGTATTATTTCGTCTTTTTTTAAGGTAGTCCGCATAATAAATTTGTTGATGTAAAATAGCTTTAAGCGCTAATAGCTTACCATATATTTACCCGCAGGCTATCTGCCCTGTACATTTTATCGCCGGGCTTAATGCCAAAAGCCTCATAAAATTCCGGGATGTTTGCAAGTGGGCCGTTAACCCTTTCTTTTGCCGGTGCATGTACATCCGTCATAACCTGGCTGGCTAAACGCTCTTTCTTTTCCTGGTACATCCAACCATAAGCATAGCCTAAAAAATAACGCTGCATTGGGGTAAAACCATCCAGCTTGTCGCCTTTTTTATACGTTGCTGTTTTTTTAAAAGCATCTATGCCTAACAATAGTCCGCCAAGGTCAGCAATATTTTCGCCTTGTGTTGCGCTGCCATTAATGTGTAAAGTGTCTACCGGCATCATCTCATTAAATTGTTGGATGATATTTTTTGCACGGTTGCCAAACTGGTCCGCATCTTTTTTGTTCCACCAGTCTTTAAGGTTTCCTGCTTCATCATATTGGCGTCCCTGGTCATCAAAGCCGTGTGTAATTTCGTGCCCAATGGTACTTGCAGCAGCATAGCCGTATACAAATGCATCATCTATATCGGCATCTTTCATGCCTGGTACAGAAAAAATTCCTGCAGGCAAAACAATTTCATTATTGCTTGGGTTATAATAGGCGTTGTATGTCTGCGGCGTCATGTCCCATTCCGTCCTGTCTACCGGTTTGCCAAGTTTAGTAATGTCATAATGGCTCCACCATTCGCTAGCCCGCTGAACGTTTAAAACATAAGGGCCTTTGTCGATTTTTAAAGTGCTAAAGTCTTTCCACTTATCAGGATAGCCTACTTTTTTTGTGATGGCTGCCAATTTATGATAGGCTTTTTGTTTAGTGCTATCGCTCATCCAGGTAAGCTTTTCAATACGTTCTTTGTAGGCAGTGCGGATGTTTTCCACCAGCCCGTTGTATCTTTTCTTGGCTGTTTCATCAAAGTACTCTTTTACAAAAAGTTGGCCCAATGCTTCGCCGATTGCATTTTCCTCCGCATCTAAAACCCGCTTCCAGCGTGGCCTTTGTTCGGTTGCGCCGGTGAGGCTTTTTTGGTAATTAAAGTTGTTATTACTAGTGGCGCTATCGAGGTAAGCGGCAGAGCTTGCTACCAGCCTAAACCTTAAGTAATTTTTCCAGTCATCGATTGGTGTTGCTTTTAGTTCATTATCCAGTGTGGCATAAAATTCTGGCTGGCCAACTATTACCGTATCAAGCTTTGTGGCACCTACATTTTTTATAAATTGGGGCCAATCAATATTTGGTGAAAGTTTAGATAGCCCTTCAATTGCCATCTTATTATAATTTTTATATGGGTCTCTAAGGTCTGCAAGTTTCCTGCTTGCTTTTGCCAATTTTGTTTCAAGTATAAATACAGCATTTGCATTTTTTGCAGCTGTTGCATCATCACCGCTTAGTTGCTTAAAAGTTTTTAGCAGGTACACTTTGTAGGCTTCCCTTACGGCAGTTGTTCTTGCATCGGAATTAAAATAGTAGTCTCGGTTTGGCATGCTCAGCCCGCCTTGGTCAAGCTTAAAAGCCATGACTTCACTATTTTTATCATCTTGCGCTACATACTTATTAAAAAAGCAGCTGATCCCTTTTGTTTGAAATGCCGCCCCAACCACCAGCAAATCGTTGGTAGTTTTTATACTGCTTATCATGTCCATGCTATTTTGCAAAGGCGATAGCCCCGCTTTATTGATAGAAATGCTGTCCATTGCGCTTTGCCAAAAATCTCCAATTTTTTGTGTTACGGTACCATCAGCACCCTTTGCGGCGATGGCATCCTGATTTATCTTTTTTACGCGGTTATAATTTTCTTCCATCACAAGGTTGCCAATGCCCCAGCCACTTTCGGCACCAGGTATGGGCGTTTTTTTTATCCAGCCACCATTGGCATACATAAAAAAATCATCGCTTGGCTTTATGCTACTATCAATATCGCTGGTTAAAATATCAAGCGGTACATTTTTAGCAGATTGCGTTTTGCAAGCATAGAAGCTAATGCATGCTGTTATAATAAAAATTGCTTTCCTCATCACCATAAAATTTTGCCTTAAAAATAAAGAATGATTTGGTTAACAAGCTATTAATTTTATGGATGGATATTGCGTACCCTATTACTTTGATATTGTGTAGTTTTGTTGCCTATTTTCACCTAATAAATACCATGACCCCAGAACGTTTTGAAAGGCTGAACAATGTTTTAATAAAACGCCAGCCTGATTTAACTGTAGTTTTAGAAAATGTATTTGACCCGCACAATATTTCCGCAGTAATGCGTACCTGCGATGCAGTTGGCATACAAGACATTTATATCCTGAACAATAAAATTCCCCCTCATAAAAAATGGAGCAGTAAAAGTTCATCCAGCGCAGCCAAATGGCTTACTATACACCAGTTTACAGATGCCCAGGAATGTTTTAGTGAATTGCATAAGCATTATAAAAAAATATTTACCACTCATTTAAGCACCGATGCTGTAAGCCTCCATGAGCTTGATTTAACGGAGCCTGTAGCATTGGTTTTTGGCAATGAGCATGGTGGGGTAACCGAAGAAATAATTGCCATGGCAGATGGTAATTTTATTATTCCCCAAGTGGGCATTATTAAGTCGTTGAACATATCAGTTGCCTGTGCTGTTTCGTTGTACGAGGCTTTTAGGCAAAAAAATAATGCAGGCCACTACAGTGCGCCCAAGCTTGAAGGGGAAAAGTTGGTTGCGTTAAGGGATGACTGGGGTTTTATAGAAGAGTAGCACAAGTTTAAATACAGGTAGCTGAAATTTTAATTTGTTAAAGAAAAGTAATCAACATACAAAATAATTAAAACGATAATAAAATGGCACACGATCATGACCATAGCCATGCAGGGCATCACCACCATGTACCCGAAATTAAAAGCCTTAATAAGGCTTTTATAATAGGTATTATACTTAACCTTACCTATGTTTTGATACAAGTAATTATAGGGCTTAACATTAATTCGCTCTCGTTGCTTTCTGATGCTGGGCATAATTTTTTAGATGTGGCGGGGCTTGCTTTGGCTATGCTGGCATTTAAATTAACTAAAAGTAAATCTACCGAAACCTATACTTATGGCTACCGCAAAGCATCTATATTGGTTTCTTTATTTAATGCTGTTGTATTGCTGGTTTCTATTGGGGCCATCGCCTACGAAGCTGCTTTACGTTTTAAATACCCACAGCCCGTACCAGGCAAAACAGTTGCTATTATTGCTGCTATAGGTATTGTAATAAATGGGGTTTCTGCCTTTATGTTTTTTAAAGATAAAGACAGTGATATAAATGTTAAAAGTGCTTTCTTGCATTTGATGTCCGATGCATTGGTATCGCTTGGGCTGGTAGTTGGCGGCATTATAATTTATTTTACCAAACTATACTGGATAGATCCCCTGTTAAGTATTATTATTTGCCTGGTGATTATAACTAGTACCTGGAAATTATTAAAAGACAGCTTAAAACTTTCATTAGATGGTGTGCCTGATAATGTTGATATTAATAAAATTAAAGAAGCCGCTTTGAAGACTAAAGGTGTCCTCGATTTACATCATCTTCATATATGGGCAATTAGTACCACAAGAAATGCCTTAACCGCACATATTGTTTTAAACGGACAAATTACTTTACAGGAAACCCGTAAAATAAAAGATAAATTAAAGCATGATTTTGAACACTTAAACATTCACCATGCCACTTTGGAAACAGAAACGGTAGAACAAGAATGCAAAGAAGAGGATTGCTAGTTAACGACTTAAATAACTGTTAAAATCTACTTGTTTTATATAATAGCCGCTTTTATAAAATTGTTTACTGTGCAATTTTGCCACACTTTTTAATTACCGGAAAAATTTTCCACATAACCCTGTATTTTTTAAATATATCCAGGTTTGTGGCAGGTATTTAGCATTATAATTATAAAATATCTTAAACGCTAAATAAAAAACAATGAAAAAATTTTTCCTTTTATTATTTATCGCAGGGCAATATACAACAGTTGCTACCGCCCAAGATTCCACTTTTACAACTATAAAATCTTCAGCAAGTGCTATTACGCAAGCCCCTGTAGAATATGTGGTCATGCAAAATGGCAAACTAATGGTAGTAAAAAATGGCGCTATCAAATTATTGGATAACGATATGGTATTGCCAGGTGGGGCAACTATAATTGCTGATGGTACGATAAAAAGCAAGGATGGTAGTACCACACAATTGCAGGAAGGGGATAGGATTGGTATGGATGGAAAGATATGGCTCAACAAAGAAAGGGTTATCCCA
>JAYVUJ010000395.1:0-6208 GCA_043788035.1 Ferruginibacter sp.
GATTCTTTCAACAATTCATAAGAAACCATTTTTAGTTCAATTGAATTATTAAGGCTATGTATTGTCATATTCTTTTCAGCTTCATCAAAATTTAATGAATGATGTAAAATGGTCAGTACATCAATTACATTTGGTCTACCTCCAAGAGAACACATAAAGTAGGTAGTGAAATCTTCTTTTTTTTTCATATCCTCAAATTCTGATTCCGTATACCCCATGCATAGCATCGTGTTAAAAAAAACAATCTTTATTTTGATTGGTCGGTACTATCTATACGTTCAAATATTCCGTCATACGATGGAACCCATAATAATTTACTGCATAGCCGCCGATACATAAATACCTTAATTTATTTTCCTTGGCACATTTTAAAAAATTTAGGAATTCAGGATGTCCTATGTCCATGGAAAATGTTTTTGCATGGTGATTTTTCGTTGCGAAGGGATTAGAAAATCTTTATTATTTAGTTTCTGAAGGGCTGCAAGAGCTTTCAACCTTTCAGATGGAGTCTTATAAAAAAAATATTCCAGAAAATACTTTTCCTGCTCCTCGAAAGATTTAAATATTTTGATTTCTCTTTTCATGCCCGAATTTAAAAACTTCTATTCGCTTTTACCCAATCTTTTATGTAGTCAGCTATTTCTGTAGTGGTGGCGCCTGGGGCAAACAATTTACCTACGCCTAATTCATTCAAGGCTTTCATGTCATCTTGCGGTATAATGCCACCGCCGGTTAATAGCACATCGTTCATTTCTTTTGCCTTCATTAGTGCTATAATTTTAGGGAAAATAGTGTTGTGAGCACCGCTTAAAATACTAATCCCTATTGCATCCACATCTTCCTGCAATGCAGCGTTTACCACCATTTCTGGTGTTTGGCGCAGGCCAGTGTATATTACTTCCATGCCTGCATCCCGTAATGCCGTGGCAATAATTTTGGCTCCGCGGTCGTGCCCATCAAGGCCAACCTTGGCTACCAGTACTCGTATGGGCCTATTCATATTATAGCAGTTGTTTATTGCAGTAAAGATAAGGTATGTACTACCCTTGTTATCGTTGCTTCTTTACCAATAGTAGCGGCAATTTCAAAAACACCCGGCCCAAATTTTCCGCCTACCAGCATTACCCGTAAAGGCAACATTAGCTCGCCGGTTTTTAAGGTGTTGGCTGCTGCCAATTCTTTAAAAGATGTTTCTATATCGGTTGCCTCCCAAAGTGTGCTAAGCTGCCATGCTTTAATAAGTTCCATAAAAAACATGTTTTTCTTATCATCCCATTTTGGTTTGATAGCAGCCGTATCGATAGTTGCCGGCGCCCGAAAAAAGAAACTTCCTTGGGTAAAAAAATCTGGCAATAAAGTACAGCGCCCTTTAACAAGCCCCATCACTTTTAACAGGTAGGCGTCATCGTTTATAGTAATGCCGTTTGTTTCAAAAATAGTTTTTACCCTTGCCGCATAATTGGTTACATCCAGTTTTTGTATCCACTCGTGGTTAAACCATTTTGCTTTTTCAAAATCAAACTTTGCACCGCCTTTGTGTACTTTTTCAATACTAAATTTTTCTATCAGCTCTTCCATAGAAAAAATTTCCTGCTCAGTGCCATCGTTCCAGCCTAATACGGCTAAAAGGTTAATGAATGCTTCGGGCAAAAAGCCAATTTCTTTAAAGCCTTTTGTTATTTGATTATTAACAAGGTCGGGCCAATCCATTGCATAAACTGGAAACCCCAGGCGGTCACCATCTCTTTTACTTAGCTTTCCGTTACCATCGGGTTTTAATATTAATGGCAGGTGCGCCCATTGAGGCATCTTATCTAAACCAAATAAATACTTCCATAATAAAATATGCACTGGTGCGCTGGGCAGCCATTCTTCACCACGAAATGCATGCGTTATCCTCATTAAAAAATCATCTACTACCACTGCAAGGTGATACGTTGGCATCCCATCTGCTTTCAGCAAAACTTTATCATCTACATTGTTAGTATCAAATTCAATATCGCCGCGTATCATATCTGTAAAAGGGATAAACTCATCGGGGCGTATGCCAATGCGGATTACATAAGGCGTGCCTGCATCCAGCAACTGCTGTGTTTCTTGTGGCAACAGGCGTAACGAGTTGTTCATATTCATACGTACACGATGATCGTATTGCAGGCTGCTGCTGCCTTTCGTTTTTAACAGCTCCCGCATGTCATCTAGCTCTGCCACTGTATCAAAAGCATAATAAGCATGGCCGTCTTTTACTAGTTGTTCCGCGTATTGCCTGTATATTTCTTTTCTTTCGCTTTGGCGGTAGGGCGCATAATTTCCACCCTGCAAAACACTTTCATCTGGCGTTAGCCCACACCATTTTAAGCAGTCAAAAATGTATTCTTCAGCGCCAGCTACAAACCTCGATTGGTCGGTATCTTCAATGCGCACAATGAAATCGCCCTCATTTTTTTTGGCAAATAAATAATTGAACAATACGGTGCGTACACCGCCTAAATGCAAGCCGCCAGTTGGGCTGGGTGCAAACCTTACTCTAACTTTTTGTGACATGCTGCAAAGATAAGCACACGAAAAAATAGTTATGCTATCCATTTGCTTCAAATTGATTATCAATTATCTATCGGCAAAAAATAAAAAGGCTGTTAAACTTTTATGTAAAATAATCATCTATAAAAAATCGTTTATTTAAAAACGCACAATACAATTATGAAACCAAGATTCCGTTTAATCGCTGCCGTTATAGTAATGGTGTCAGTTACATTTAATAGCTGTAAAAAAGAAAGCACTACCATCACAACAACAGTTGATGCTACCCAACTTTCTGTACATTCCGATGACCAGTCACGTTTTTCCGGCGAAATTGATGCCGTAGCAAACGATGCTAATATTGTAATAGAAAACAATGCTAGTTTTAATGGCAGGGCCGAAAATGTGCTGGGCACGCTATGTAATGCAACCACAGCTATAGATACTACAGGTAGCACAAAAAAAATAACTGTAACATATAATGGGCTTAATTGTGATCAAAATCGTTTTTCTACAGGCGTAGTAGAACTTTCAATGGCAAAAGAAATGCATTGGAAAGATGCTGGAGCGGTATTAACAGTAGCCGTGCAAAACCTAAAAATTACAAGGGTAAGAGATGGAAAAAGCATCACCATCAATGGTACCAAAACTATTACAAATGTTTCTGGAGGGCGTTTAAGCGCCCTTTCTGGAAGTAGGGTTATAACACACTCTATTACGTCTGCAGGCATGTCTATAACATTTGATGATGGTACACAGAGAACTTGGCAGATAGCCAAGCAAAGAGTATTTACTTTTAGCAATGGCATTGTAATTACCACTACCGGAACACATAGTGACGGGGATATAAGCGGAATTTCTGAATGGGGTATTAACAGGTTTGGCAATGCTTTTGTTGCTGTTATTAACCAACCATTAGTTGTAAGGAAAGATTGTAGTTTTAGGCTGGTAAGTGGCCAAGTAACCCATAGCAGGTTAGCTGCAACCATTATTGTTACGTTTGGGTTAGATGCATCAGGCGTTGCTACTACATGCCCTGCCGGAAGTTATTATTTTAAATTAGTTTGGACAGGTACTGGTGGTGTAATAAAAACTGTAATTATGCCTTACTAATATCAAGCCTATATTTAAAAAGCCAGCTGAAAAGGTGGCTTTTTTGGTTTCAGGGGTTATAAGTTTAATTAATAGGTTTATCTATATCGGTAAGTTAATAATTTACAGGGTTGTCTTTACTTCAACCCTAACCATATAAAAAGGAGAAGAAAGGCTTTAGCTTAACGGCAATGGATGCCGTTTACAAATAAACACTGCTGTAAGCTTGCGGCAATGTAATTTTATTGCTTGCAAATGGTTTAAAAAATGACAAGTATTGGTATAGCTTTGCAAAAAATTATTGAAAAGGTTTTTCAAGAAACTAACTATGTTTTATTTTGTAAAAACGCCCTGGTGGTTAAAAAAGATTTATGGCACCTGTACCTGGCAAATAAATACTGCTGAAAAAAATATTTATTTAAGTTTTGATGATGGGCCCCATCCGATTGCGACACCATTTGTTTTGGCTGTTTTAAAAAAATATAACGCAAAAGCCACCTTTTTTTGCATTGGTAAAAATGTAGCAGCATGGCCCGCAATTTATCAGCAAATTATTGATGATGGGCATGCAGTGGGCAACCATACTTATGATCATTTAAACGGTTGGAAAACGGATAAAGAAGTTTACTTACAAAATATACAAAAGGCTCAACAATTGATAGGTTCATCTCTTTACCGCCCGCCTTATGGAAAAATTACTTTTA
Organism: Ferruginibacter sp.; assembly: GCA_043788035.1. Classification (GTDB taxonomy): domain Bacteria; phylum Bacteroidota; class Bacteroidia; order Chitinophagales; family Chitinophagaceae; genus Ferruginibacter. Next base: position 4,317 of record JAYVUJ010000395.1, read on the forward strand.
TGCAAATAAGGCATTTATTAACGCAGCCCCAACCATTAAAAATAATTATGTGGAGCGTGTTAAGCGCAGATTTTGATAAGGGCATATCAAAAGATAAATGCTTAAAAAATATAATTACAAATACGGGTAAAGGTTCAATAGTAGTATTTCATGATAGCGAAAAGGCGTTTGAAAAATTACAATTTACTCTACCAAAGATATTAGCACATTTTGAAAAAAATGGGTTTAAATACCAAAAGATAGGCTTATAAGTTAAAGTTTGTATGTATTTAAAATAGGAAAATACGTGCAAAAAATTGGGCCTGGGTAGAAACCCAAGCCCGTTTTTAATCCGTACCCTATGAAAACTTGAAGAAAGGTACAAAGTACTTATTAGATAAGCAACATTATTTTGGCAATATTTTTACATTTCCTCATCGATGGTTACATAAACCTTTTTCCCAATTAAATTTGTACTATAACTTATACAAAATATATAGTTATTTTTCTAATTATCAACCTAAAAAAAATATGATATTAATTGATACGCATTGCCACCTTTATGGAGAAGAGTTTACAAATGATATTGAAAATGTGATAGAAATAGCTGGTATTGAGGGTATTACAAAGTTTTACCTCCCTGGTTTAGATAGTAATGCTATTGATGTTATGCTAACAATGGAAGATAGGTTTCCTAATAGATGTATTGCCATGATGGGATTGCACCCCTGTTATGTGAAGGAGAATTATTTGCAGGAATTAGAGATTGTTAACGGCTGGTTATCTAAAAGAAAATTTGCTGCAATAGGAGAAATAGGGTTGGATTTTTATTGGGACAAAACGTTTTTAAAAGAGCAAGAAGAATCATTCAGGCTGCAAATGGAATGGGCGTCAGCATATAATTATCCAATAGTAATACATACCCGGAATGCCATGCAAGAAACACTTGCGCTTGTAAAAGAATATGTACCAAAAGGCATACGGGGAATTTTTCATTGCTTTAGTGGAAATGAAACAGAGGCGCAAGAAATAATTAACGCAGGGTTTTATTTAGGCATTGGGGGCGTAATAACCTACAAAAACGCCGGGCTGGCAGAAGTCATTGAAAAAATTGACTTGCAGCACCTGGTGCTAGAGACTGATGCGCCCTATTTAGCGCCTGTGCCTTTTAGAGGAAAAAGAAATGAAAGCAGCTATTTAAAATACATTGCGGCAAAGGTTGCCACCATAAAAAAAACTTCTATAGAGGAAGTAGCAGCCATAACTACGGCCAATGCCGAAAAAATATTCGGCTTATAAACTGCGAAAGTGTATTTTTGCCCTCCCGAAAAAAAGGAGAGTTGTCCGAGTGGTTGAAGGAGCACGCCTGGAAAGTGTGTATATGGGAAACTGTATCAAGAGTTCGAATCTCTTACTCTCCGCTAAAAGCAATATCAAATTACGCTAAAAGCCTGCAAACACTATGTTTGCGGGCTTTTTTGTTTTGGGATGACACCAAAACTCACATCTAAGCACAAAAAAAAGGTGAGTGATTCGGTGAGTAAGTGTTCGTCAAAAAGTTACTCACCAGAAATGCCCTAAAGTATTGTTTTTCAAGATGTTCATGAGATGAACATCTTGTTTCGCCCATGCTGCAATGCTAATTTTGTTTCACTTTTAATGTTTAAATCATGAAGACAAATTTTAGCATGCTTTTCTATGTAAAAAAGCATAAGAATTACACATCGGGTGTACAATATAAAGCCCCTACTGAATACCTGTTCCTTGACCAAAAAAGAAAAAATAATGTGATATAAAAAATCAAGAAAAACATCGCTAAATTAGAAGTCAAACCTGAAGACCTTGGGTTTGTAATTGCCTGATTAATAGCAAGACTCTAAAACGTTGGTCAGAATTGTAAGACGACCCGAAAC
>JAYVUJ010000396.1:0-5891 GCA_043788035.1 Ferruginibacter sp.
TACACAAACCAATAAACCAAGCAGCACCAGCCGCCCCCATGCAGTACCTGCCAAGTCTGCAATGGTATCTTTACCGGTAGTGGGGTTAAAATAATAATAAATAGATGGTATAATGGCACCAAACACAGAACATAGGCCCAGTATGATTGAACTGCCCAGCGATACGCCAAGGTACCGCACGCCTAAGCCATACGTAAGCCCGCCAACGCCCCATAATAAACCCATTATAAACGTGGTGGTTATCACTGCGCTGCCTGCATTGTGTATAATATTTGCAAAACCCGGGATAGTTAAATACGCGGCAACAGGCGGCGCAATCAACCAGGAAAAAAGCCCACCGATTATCCAGAAACTTTCCCAGTGCCAGCCTTTAACTTTTTTGTAAGGCATGTAAAAACTACCAGATGCAAAGCCTCCGATAAAATGAAAAATAATCCCTAAGATGGCTTGCATGCACTATTGGTTTTTAATATGGATAATAACAATCGTTTAATAAAAAATAAAGATAAATCTTCACAATCGAATAACTGTCCTGTTTTAGGTACAGGATAAACCATTTTTACAATACGCTAAGGCCTATCGCAAATTTATAGCTACAATCTTCTTTGCCTTAACTTAGTTGCCGCAGGTTTTACGCTACAAAAAAAAACCACCCTAATTTTTTAAAAAGATAATCACTTTTTAAATAGTATTACTAGCGCACCTGCCAATTATTTGTTGGCTCATAAAATAACTCCCCCAGATACTCCAAACTTCCTTCAATACAGCTATCTCTGCTATTATATTTTCATTACCTAATTTTATGTGCTTCACTTTTACAACGCTTGTAGGGTGGTGGCAAAGAAGCTTCTTCTGCAAAGCGAAGGTTGCCCAAATGCGCCGTACCTGTATTATTTTACACCTAAGCTGTACCGTTTTTATACCAGGCACAGGCTTAGAAAGCCAGGTGGGTCGGCTAGTTAATTAGCCATTCCGCTAAATTAGGTGTGGCTAAATAACCAAAGGGGCCATCTTTTGCAAGACGGCCCCTTTGGTTATTGGATAAAAAAACTATTTAATAGCCAGGGTTTTGCTTATCAATACCACCAGTGCCTAATTGAGGGTTGTTATCAATTTCCTGTTGTGGCAATGGCAACAGCTCATCCCTGTTAGCCTTAAAATAACTAAGCGGTTCTGTTGCAAAATAGCCACCTTTTCTCCAGCGCAAAATATCTATGTTGCGTACTTCTTCGCAGCCCATTTCAGATTCCTTTTCGTGGATGATTGCCCTGAGTACATTTGTTTTGCTATCCGTAAGGAATTGTGCAGTTGGGTAGTGCGGCATGGCAACGCTTGGCCTATCCCTTAATTGGTTAAGGTCAGCAACGGCCTGGGCTAAGTTGCCTGTTTCCGCTTCGCATTCTGCAAGGTTTAACAACACTTCGCCATAACGCAATATGCGCTGGTTATTGCCACCGGGGTGAAAGCTGCTGTTTTCTTTATACATCAGCATAAACTTGCGCCAGCTTATTTTTTTAACAACGCCTGCCAATGTAGAGGTGTTACCATTTTGCTGTGCATCGGTTAATGTTTGGGTATTGTTATTAAACAGGTCGCCTGTTTGGTAAACGGAAAAAGATAAGCGCGGGTCTGTTTTAGAAGCGCCACTTGCAGTGTTTTCAAAGTTGTTTAAATATTTATCAGATGGTATAAGGTTGCGCCATGCAACACCATTATACTCCTGGTTGCGCACGGTAGATAAATTTGCGGCAGCACCATCGCCAGCTGCGGATCCCCAATTAAAATCAGTGTTGCCTTTATCGTAAAAAATAACTTCAAAAATAGATTCTCTGTTAAATTCAGTTTCTTCTTCAAAATTATCAAGGTACCTATCAGTTAACTGGTATCCATCAACCCCATTCGATGGTATTTTTAAAAGCGCGGCTTTAGCAGCGGCAAAATCTCCTTTCTGCATATTTACCCTGCCTAACAAAGCATTGGCGGCAGCATTGGTAGCCCTGCCCCTATCTACTGCTGCATAGCCACTTTTGGCAGGCAACACTGCAGCTGCATCCGTAAGGTCTGTTATAATCTGTGTATAAATATCTGCTACTTTAGCGCGTGGCTTAAAGTCTGAGGTACCTTCAACTGTATGCGTATACACTGGCACAGCGCCCCATTGCGTTACTAGTTCGTTATAAGCCCAGGCACGCAAAAACTTTGCTTCGCCAACAGATTGTGCTGTAAGCGCAGCATTATCTTTCCCTTTATCCGCATTTTGTATAACCGTATTTGCCCGGTGTATCATTACATACAAGTTGCTCCAGTTGGCGCTCACCAATGGGTTGCTCGGGTCGCAATTGCCAGCAAGTATTTGCCCTCTCGGCGCTTCAAGCTGGCTTCCTCCTGCATTCACTTCATCGCTACGTAAGTCATGCAGAAAAAACCATTCCCTGGCTACCAGGGAGTTTCCTTTCATGGCACTATAAATAGAATTTGTAGCCGCTTGCAACTCCGTACTTGTATTAAAATATTTATCTACAGTTATTGCATTGGGATCTGTCTTATCTAATTTTTTTTCGCAGCTAACTATTGTACCGGCTATTATTATTGCCAGGCTAACAACAGCTACCTTTATTTGTGTACTTTTCATATACTAATTTTTTCTTTGATGATGCTTTAATTAAAATCCAACTTGTAAGCCTAATTGAAATGACCTTGCAGATGGATACTGGCCATAATCTATACCATTGGTAAGGGTGGTACGGCGACTACCAATTTCAGGGTCCCAACCTTTATATTTTGTAAACGTGGCAAGGTTTTGAGCGGATACATATACACGAAAACGAGTGAGAGCGCCCTTGGTTAAAGTACTTAATGCACTAGTAGGGAAAGTATAGCCAAACATCAGGTTTTTAATCCTCAAGTAGCTACCATCTTCTATCCATCGGTCGCTTGGCCTAACGTTTTGGTTAGGGTCAGCATTGATGGCACGTGGCACGCTAGTGCTGGTGTGCGTTGGTGTCCATGCATCTAAAACCGCGGTACCACTGTTAAATAACCGTACCATGCCTTCTGCTAAAATACGCTGGGCATTAAATATCTTATTGCCCTGGTTACCCTGGAAAAAGATAGTACCGTCAAAGTTTTTATAACTGGCCGAATAGTTTAACGAATAGGTAAATTTAGGCAGGTAGCTTCCAAGAAAAGTCCTGTCGGCATCTGTTATTTTACCATCGCCATTAAGGTCTTTAAATTTGATATCGCCTGGCGCTGCGCCGTTTTGTGTAGGGCTTGCCGCAACCTGTGCTGCAGTTTGAAAGATGCCATCCGTTTGCCATCCATAAAATGATTGTACAGGCTGGCCAGCAACAGTACGGGTAATATCCGCACCACCGCCAAAATCTGCATCGCCTCCAGCACCAATAGCTGCGTTAGGTGTATTAAGGCTAACTATTTTGTTACGGATAAAACTAATTAAACCGCTTACATCCCATTTAAATGCGCCTTCTGTTTTATGGTAACCCGCCTGAAACTCGAAACCAGTATTGCGCATAGAACCACTGTTAGCCTGCACTCCGGCGCCGGTTAAACCAAAGCTAAAGGGAGTAGGCACATTTAATATCAGGCTTACATCGTTAGATTGCCTTTTAAAATACTCTGCTGTTACAGTAAATTTATTACGGAACAAGCCAAGGTCAACACCAATATTTAACTGTTTGGTAGTTTCCCAAAAAAGTTGGGTATTGCCAAGCTGGTTATAAAAAGAAGATTGCCCCGCAGTAGGCGAACCACCAAATGGATATAAGGCCTGGTTAGATTGAACACCGACCTGCCATGGATAGTTACCTAAAGAAACAGGGTTTAAGCCGGTAAGCCCATAACCTGCACGCAACTTTAATTCAGAGATATCCTTCACAGTTTTCATAAAGTTTTCCTGGTCAATCCTCCAACCTACAGATACGCTTGGAAAGTTGCCAAACTTATGGTTGGGTGCCCATACAGAAAGCCCATCACGGCGAATGGTTCCGCTTAATAAATACTTGCTTGCATAATCGTACGTAACCCTGCCTACATAACTTTCAATAAGGTTGCTTTCATTTCTTGAACTGGCTGCTATGTTACTTGCGCCATTTAATGTTTTTACAAGATTGGTTGTTTGCGTGCCGCTGGCAATTTCATCAATATATTTTTGCCCTTGCGTTTCGTAAACAGCCGTTGCGCCTATATGGTGGTTGCCATACGTCTTATCAAAACTAAGCTGCTGTGTAAACAACAAAGTAGTGTACAACTGGCGCTCGTTATTAATGGTTGCATTGGTTGCGCTGCTGGTACCGCCATCGTTAAAAATTGGCTTGTACTGCGTGTTGTCCGCAGTAGTATAATCAATGCCAAACGTACTGCGAAATTTTAAAAAGCTGGTTAAGTTCACGTCAATATAGGCGCTTCCCAAAATTTTAATTGTCTTGGTATGATACGAATTTAAAAACGCTGGTTCAACAGGGTTTGTAGGGTCGCTGCCATCAAAGCTGCTGATGGGGCCCATAAAGCCACCAAGGTTATTAGGGTTGCGTACAGGTATGTAAGGCTGCATGCGGATAACGTTAGCCAGTGGGCTTCTGTTGCCTCCGGTACCTTCATATTGCTGGTCGCTAAAGGAGGTGTAAAATGTTTGCCCAAATGTAAAAAGTTTGCTGATGGTATGTTCTGAGTTCAACCTGAAGTTGCCTCTTTCATAGCCTAGCCCATGCGCAATACCATCTTGTTTAAAATATCCTCCGGAAGAATAAAAACGGGAAGTTTCGTTACCGCCATTTACAGAAATATTATGCTGGGTAATAATTGCGTTGCTCCTAAAATAAGCATCCTGCCAATTAGTATTTGTTTGCGCAAATGTTTGGTTAGCCCCTGCATAAATGGGCATGTTAAAATTAGCATCCAGCAAGCGTGGAGGCAGTGGTGTGTTGGTGCTACCTAATAACGCTTTTGCGTATTGCACATATTGTGCAGTGTTTAATAAATCGATTTTTTTAGCGGGGCTTTGCAGGCCAACATAACTATCAAGCGTTACTGATAGCTTGCCATTCCTCCGGCCTTTTTTAGTGGTAATTAAAACAACGCCATTGGTGGCACGGCTACCATAAATAGCGGCAGCACTTGCATCTTTTAAAACTTCTAAAGATTCAACATCTTTACTATCAAAGCTATTTAAGTTACCCGTAGGAAAACCATCTATAACGTACAAAGGATCTGCAGAACCATTTACAGAACTGATGCCCCTGATAGAAATAATTGGCGCAGTGCCCGGGGAGCCATTGTTGGTAACCACCAACCCTGAAACCCTTCCCTGTAGAGCCTGATCGATACCGGGCACCGGAAGCTCGTTTAAAGTTTTACTGCTTATAGATGCAATGGCACCGGTTAATGTACTTCTTTTTTGAGTACCGTAACCCACAACAATTACCTGGTTAAGAGATTGTGAAATAGATTTTAAATTAAGCGTGTAGTCTGTTTTTTTACCGACTTTAATTTCGCCGCCTTCGTACCCTACAGAAGAAATTGTAAGCAACGCGCCTTCCGCAGCTTCAATGGCAAAGGCACCATTTACATCTGTAGTAACGCCCTTATTGGTATTTTTTACATTTACAGATACTCCAGGTAAAGCGGTGCCGTTATCATCTGTAATTTTGCCTTTAATTGTTTTAGATGTTTGTGCAAATGTGCTACTACTGGCAATAAAAAGCAGCAGTAAAAATAGTAGCGGCTTAATAATGGAGAACCTTTGTAAAGTTCTTTTCATCATTAGCCGTTGCATGCAGACAATCGTTAATTTCATGACAGTTTAGTTTAGTTTTGATTAATTATAAAAAAGATATCCATTTACATAAATAATATGTATTAATTTTTGGTAA
>JAYVUJ010000397.1:0-2424 GCA_043788035.1 Ferruginibacter sp.
GCGTACTATTCTTAAAAATAAAATGCTTCAGCCGTTATCAGCCAAATCAGTTTCAATCCCTTTAATCAGCGTTTCTATCCTACCTGAGTACAAATGGTAGCCTTTGTAGGCAGGGAGGCTTTTGTTTTTTAACCATCTTTTATTACAATATAGAGGGCAATTTATTTAAATACAATATCTTAAAAAAGAAGTTTTAATTGCGGGTATCAAAAAACTTAATAGATTAATTTACAAGCATGCCAATGCAAATTTCACTTTTAGTAGAGTACATTTGAATTACAACTAAAATAACCTGCAAAAGCCACCAGCAACTTATAGAAAGATAAAAAACCTTCTACTACAAACGATGTATTTTTTATATTTAGGGTTTATCTTTGTTACCATTATATAATTATGAAAATTACAGAACACATTTCCCAGTCATCAAAAACCCTGGTTTCTTTTGAAATTTTGCCGCCATTAAAAGGTAAGACTATCGATTCTATCTACAGCCACCTTGACCCCTTGATGGAGTTTAAGCCTGCGTTTATAAATGTAACCTATCACCGCATCGAAACCATGTTTAAGAAAAAAGCAGATGGTACATTTGAAAAAGTGGAAGTGCGTAAAAGGCCAGGAACAGTAGCCATCTGCGCAGCAATAAAAAACCATTATAATATTGATACGGTACCGCATTTAATTTGCGGCGGCTTTACTAAAAGAGATACAGAAGATGCATTGATTGACCTTAATTTTTTAGGGATAGATAATGTATTAGTGTTAAGGGGCGATGCTGCAAAAAACGAAGCCAATTTTGAGCCGGAACCAAACGGGCATGCCTATGCGGTTGATTTATTAAAGCAAGTTGTAAATTTAAAAAATGGCATTTACCAGGAAGAGGATATAAAAAACGGCGGCAAGCCAGATTTTTGTATCGGTACAGCCGGCTACCCGGAAAAACATTTTGAAGCACCAAATTTGGAAACCGACCTTTTATATTTAAAAGGTAAAGTTGATGCGGGCGCTGATTATATAATGACGCAGATGTTTTTTAATAATCAAAAGTTTTTCGATTTTGTAAAAAGCTGCCGGGATGCAGGTATAAATGTGCCAATTATTCCAGGGCTAAAACCTATAACTAATAAAAAACAATTAACTATTTTACCTAAAATATTCCATGTAGATATTCCTACTACATTATCAAATGCAATAAGCGCCGCAAAAACTGATGAAGAGGTTGAACAAATAGGAACAGAATGGCTGGTGCAACAATCAAAAGAATTGAAAGAATTTGGTGTGCCGGTTTTACATTATTATACCTTAGGCAAACCCAAAGTTATTTACAATGTGGTAAAGCAAATTCTTTAACAATAACACAATATTGTTAGGTTTAATAATATATAATAAAATAATTACTTTTATTATATAATGCACGCTTTTAATACTTTTCCTTTCCCATTTAAGATTATTTCCTTTTTTTAAGGTTCCTATATTATATTTGTCATTCACCTAATTTTCGTAAGCAATATGTTCAATTTAATACTCTTTGGCCCACCGGGCAGCGGAAAAGGTACGCAAAGTGAAAAACTAACAGCGAAATACGGATTAAACCATTTAAGCACCGGCGATTTGTTACGTAGTGAAATTGCCCAGCATACTGCCTTAGGTTTAGAAGCAAAGAAAATTATGGATAAAGGCCATTTGGTGCCTGATGAAGTTGTAATTGGTATGATTTGTACCGCACTTGAAACTTACCCAGATACGAAAGGTTTTTTGTTTGATGGCTTTCCTCGCACGGATAAACAGGCGGAAGCGTTGGATAAGTTGCTTGAATTAAAAAAAACAACCATCAGCGTAATGGTTGCCCTTACAGTTAGTGAAGAAGAACTTGTTAGAAGGCTGGCAAAAAGAGGGGAAACAAGCGGCAGGAGCGATGATACTAATGAAAGCATAATAAGGGCACGGATTGCTGAATATAATAGCAAAACTGCAGCGGTTGCTGACTATTATAAAAGTTTTGACAAAGTAGTAATGGTAAAAGGCGAAGGAAGCGTGGAGGAAATTTTTAACGCCTTGTGCAAAGAAATTGATAGCAGGATAGGTTAATCATTAGTTTAAAATATTTTAAAAGCAAGCTGTTGAGGCTTGCTTTTTGTTTAGGTAAAATTTTGAATAAATTAAAGCGGTGCTGTATTTTGTTTTAGCCAAAGTAAAATTTCTTCGAATCGAATTTCTCCGGTTGATATTTTAATAGTGAATTCGTATGCTGCATATTGTGAAGCAATTAATACCCCCCACCATCCTAAGCAATGTTGCAATTGCCAAGAAACCTGTGCGTTTATTTCCATCAACAAGAGGATGGTTTATAATTAAACGCTCTCCAGGTGCCGAAGCTTTTTTAAAAAAGGGAGATAAATTCTTCGCCTCAATATCTTTTTTAAAAGG
>JAYVUJ010000398.1:0-16313 GCA_043788035.1 Ferruginibacter sp.
GCCTGATAGTTGAAGAAGAAATAGTAAAAAGGTTTGAGCCAATTAGAGCAGGTAAAGAAACTGCGTTGCTGGTAAAAGTGAACAGTTTTTCATTTATAAAAAGTGGTTATCCTAAAGATGAAACAGCCAATGGAGGCGGTTTTGTTTTTGATTGCAGGGGCATACTTAACCCTGGGAGGATAGAAGAATACAAAAAACTAACCGGCAGGGACAAGCCTGTAAAAGACTACCTGGAACAAGAAACAAAAATGCCGGAATTTTTAAGTAATATTTGTAACGTCGTCGATATTTCTGTGGAAGATTATATTGCCCGTGGCTTTGAAAGCCTGGTATTAAATTTTGGCTGCACCGGCGGCCAGCACCGCAGCGTATATGCTGCAGATGCAGTGGCAAGGCACGTACGCAACAAGTACGGCGTTAAAGTAAGCACTAACCACATTGAACAAAAAATAACAGAAAAAAAAGGGTTTTAATTTATGAAAGCAATGATATTTTGTGCCGGGCTTGGCACCCGCTTTAAACCCTGGACGGATGCACACCCAAAAGCGTTGGCTTTGGTACATGGCAAATCTTTGTTACAGCTAAACATTGAATACCTGCAACAATATGGCATTAAAGATGTGGTGGTAAATGTGCATCATTTTCCGGATCAGATAACTAATGCCATTGAAAAAAATAGCGGTTGGGGCAGCAATATAATCATTAGTGATGAAAGCAAAGAAGTGCTGGAAACTGGCGGCGGCTTATTAAAAGCAAGTGAATTGCTACAAGGTACCGAGCCTTTTATAACGCTTAATGCAGATATACTCACCAACCTCGATTTAAACAAATTACTAGCCTTTCACCTCAAGCACAAGCCTTTAATTACTGTATGCGTTACAGAAAGAAAGACTTCCCGGTACCTTTTGTTTGATGAAGATGGGCATATGTGCGGCTGGAAAAATACCAGTACTAACGAAGAGAAAATATCCATATCAAAGCCTGCCTTAAAGCTGATGGCTTATAGTGGCATAGCAGTTTTTGAGCCCGCTATTTTTAACCTGATTAAACAGCAGGGTAAGTTTTCTTTAATAGACACTTACCTGGATTTAGCAAGCACCAAAACGATATTAGGGTACGAACATACCGGTGATGAATTGATAGATGTAGGCAAGCCTGAAAGCCTAGCTATTGCAGAAGCTATGTTTAAATAGAACGGACAAACAGCAAATATGTATAAAGGCATAATCTTTAAAAGATAAATAGGCTTTAAAAAAGAAGTTGATTTATGATGCCGAAAAATTCCTTAAACAGTAATGTAGCTGCGGTATTAATTCCGGCAACAAAAGGATTGCTTTGGAGGAACAGGCTGCTGCCTATTCAGTAGGGTAGTATAATTTTGGTTGGTCTGTTTGCTTTTCGGGCACTCCGCTGAACAGGCCGCGGTCTGTTCCTACAAATACCTTGATGCTGTTACGAAAAATAAAGAACCTGCAAACGCCCCATAACTAGTGGTAAAAGCTCCCTGAAAAACAACTGTAAAAGAGTGTGACGCCTATGAAGCCCAACATGGCTGCTGTATTGGCTGATACAAAAAAAGAACATAATAAACAACGCCCAACCTAATTAAAAGTTGGGCGTTGTTTATTTAAAAAGATACTAAACTGAATTATTTTTTTTGTGTGAATAACTCCTTTTTATCTACCACTTTTACTTTGTCTTTTTCCTTTAATGTCTTGCTAACAATATCGTACGGGCCAGTAATGACGGTATCGCCTTCTTTAAGCCCATCGGTAACCTGTATGTAATTAATATCCTGGATAGCTGTTTTTACTTTAGCTTTTTTTACGGTGCCTTCTGTGTTTAAAACAAACACAATCACATCCAGGTCCTCTGCAGTTGCTGTTGCATCAGTAGTGCCATCAGCGGCTTTCTTAACGGTTTTAGTACTGTCAATTTTTTCCCTTGTGGTAACTGCGTTAATAGGTACGCTCAAAACATTGGCGTTTGTCTTTGTCTGTATATCTGCACTGGCACTCATGCCTGGTCTAAAAGGATAGCTTGTTTTTCCTAAAAGGTCGGCATAACTATCTGGCAACAAACGAATGTACACTTTATAATTGGTTACATCGGTACTGGTGTTGGCGAGTGCACTTTGTGTACTGGCGCCGTTGTTGCTGCTGGCTATCTGGGTAATGATCCCTTTAAATTTCCTGTCTGTGTATGCATCAACAGTTACAATAGCACTGTCGCCTAAATGTACTTTTGGGATATCGCTTTCGCCAACATCAACCCTTATTTCAATTTTGCTCATGTCTGCAATACGCAACATTTCTGTGCCTGCCATCATATTGCTGCCAACTACGCGTTCGCCTTTTTTAACGCTTAATAAGCTTACTACGCCATCCATGGGTGCCAGTACTGCTGTGCGGCTTAAATCTTTATTAGCTTTTGCGAGGTTGCTTTGTGCGCTTTGTACTGCTGCCTGCCCGCCACGGATGCCTTGTTTGGCGGCATTATAATTAGCCACCGCTGCAAGGTAACCCGCATTGGCCACGTTAAATTCGTTGGGGCTAATTACCTTATCATCAAACAATTGCTTTTGCATCTTAAAGGTTTTCCCCGTTTGGTCCATCTGCGCTTTAAGTGCGTCTAAGGATGCCTGTGAGTTAGCTACCTGTGCCTGGCTTTGTGTAACGCCGCTGGCAGCCTGGTTGGCCTGTATGCTATAAATATCAGCATAAATACGGGCCACGGTTTGCCCCTTTTTAACGCTATCGCCTTCCTGCACGGTAAGCTCGGTTATTTCGCCGCTAATATCAGGGCTAACCTTTACTTCAATTTCCGGATACACTTTTCCGCTGGCATTTACTATTTCGGTGATGGTACGTTTCTGTACTTTTTCACTGGTAACTTTAGTGCCTTCGTCTTTGCCAAAAACGCCTGTTGCTTTTAATACTACCAATAACAGTATCAATCCTACCAAACTAAAAAGTATCCATTTTACAGTCTTGCTCATGTTAATCTTATTTATATCCGGTATTAACCGAAGGGTGATGTTATTACTTTTTTGCCAGCCCCCTGCCCTCCAAAAGAGGCTTTCTCACGCTGAGGATTAGTTTACAACTTATAAATCCGAATACGCTACACCTTACTCTGGTGGCCTGGAAAGGCTTATAATTTGATGCCTTGCCCCCTGTAGAATTCCAGCACTTTCATTTTAAAAACGTAATCGTATTGGTTTAGTACGTCCTGCAATTTAGCCGTGAATAAATTATTTTGCTGCGTTATTAATTCAAACGTGCCCAGCATACCAACCTCATATCTTTTCTGCGAAAAATTGAGTGTCCGTTGTGCCGCTGCCACTCTTTTTTGGCTGGCATTAAATTTTTCCAGCGCTACAGTTGCCGCATTATAAGCCTGGTAAATATTTTGCTTTATATTTTGGTTATCGAGGTCTGTTTGTAATTCTAAATTTTGGATATCTAATTTGCTGCGCTGATAATTACTGCGTAGCTGGCCGGCGCTAAAAATAGGCACGCTTAAGCTAAGGCCCACTTGCTGGCGAAAGTTATTATCCATTTGTGTAAAAAATGGTATGGCTTTTTGTTTGCCGGCAACAATAAAATTTGGTGAGCTTACAAAATAATTTGTGCTTCCAACAGTTACCTGCGAAAGTGTAGGTGAATAGGTACCGTTTGGCAAGAAAATACTTTGTCTGGTGTTTAGGAAATTACTGCTTAACCCTCCAAAAGCTGATAGTGTAGGATACATACTTCCTTTTGCGACCTCGGAGTTTTTTAGGGCAGCCCTAAGCCTGAATTCATTTACTCTTTGTTGAGGCAAATTTTTAATGGCCAAAGCAAATACGGCATCTGGCTGCAAATCTGCGATATTTTCAATGGGTATCAGTTCAACCGGCGGTATCGCCACATCAAAAGGTGAGGCAGCATCCAGGTTCATGTTAGATTTTAGTACCAGCGTTGCCTGTACCACATTGCCATTAGCGTTAATGTAGTTGGCGCTATCCAGTGCTTCCTGCGCTTCCAGCTCTGCGGCATTTAATTCCGGTAACGAACCGGCGTTTACAAGCTTGCGGGTATTACCGAGCTGTGCCTGGGTTTGTTTTAACTGTATTTGTGCAATGTTTGCCTGTTCGCGTGCCAGTAATATTTGTAGGTAACTATTGGCCACCGTTAAAGAAATATCATTTTTTAATTTATCGGTATTGGCTTTGGCTGCTTCGTATTGCCACTGGTTGGCTGTTATGGTGTTGCGTTTGCTGAACCAATTAAATATTTCTATGCTGGTTTGTAACTGCGGGCCAGCGTTAAGGTAGCTTTGCGTAATAAGGGCAAAAGTAGCAGGATCTTGGTTACGGCCACTATTATAACTTGTGCCCATTGTAAAATTAGCATTTGGGTAAATGCTTAGTTTGCTCTGCTTATACGTTAAGCCACTAATCTGCGCCTGTACATCTGCCTGCTTTATGGTAATATTATTTACAACCGCATATTCTACAATCTTACGCAAGTCCCACTGCTGTGTAGCCTGCTGACAAAATATGATTGTAGTAGAAAAAACAAAGGGCAATAAAAATATTATCTTTTTCATCCCTCAAAAATATCACTTACAATATATTTTTTAAATATTTTTTTATAAGATGGGGTTTTGGGCGGATGTAAGGTTAATTGGGATGTATTTGAGGGATGTAATTAGACTTAACACTGTAGGCCAATTGTTTTAAACGCTATTTAAGGGAGTGGCAATATGGAACAATGCCATTTATTGCGCTTTTAAGTACACTACTATTATTGATGATAAACATGCAATTTTTAGTAATGCCCCCGCAGTGAATAAACTTTTATTAAATCGGCTTCTACCTCATAAATTTTCCTATGCTCTTGATTAATCCGCCGGCTCCATTTGCCGGTAAGGATAAATTTTAAAGTTTCAGGTTTACCGGTACCTTCAAAGGGGGTTGCCAACAGGGATATTAACAATGCTCCTTTCTTTTTTTGGATAATTTTATTACCTGATTTTCGCCAAAACCAATAATCTTCTATAACACCTTAAATAGCGCTATTTCCATAAGTTTTGCATGGTAACTTTTTGGGCACTACCTTTCTTTGCAGTTTCTTCCCCACGCTTTATTTTAGCTGCAAATTCAGGATTATAGGGACTTCCAGCACTTTTAGGCTCCATTTCATAAGGCACCTGCAAGGCATAAAGGATAGCTTTTACAGCCCGTTCCTGGGCTTCATCTTTTGTGTGTGCTATATATATGCTCATGGTTGGAACATTAAAAAATATTTCCATCCAATCTGACTTTGTAACTATAAATAAATCAGGCATGTTCCCTTGTTTTTTAATAGCTGTTTTGGTTATGTGCATTATTTTATATTCTTAAACGATATATTTAATAAGAGTAGGAAGTTGATGCAACCCTTTTTCAAAAAAATCCGTCTTGTGTCCGGTTCTTGCAATTTGTTCGTTTTAATCTGTTTGGTGAGTCTTTGATAAAATAAAATAATGACACACATCTAAAATATTTCAATGGGGATTGCATACAAGCTATTAACACTACGAACCTGTTTAAAATAAGCGTAGTTTTTAACTGTACTTTAAATTTTATTACAATGGCACAAACAATGGATTTAAACAAAATGGGGCTTGCTCCAATGAGTGAGTTGGAAATGGGCAAAATTGATGGAGGACGTTGGATTACAGATTTGATTCATTATTTAAAATGTAATTGTAATACGAACGGAGGTTTATAAACTACACCTATCATGTATTGTAATTTAATTAATCTTAAAAAAGAGTTATGAAAAATCTTAATGAATTAAAATTTGAAAGTATCAGCGCTGAGAGTCTATGCAATGAAAACATAAACAATATTAAGGGGGGGCCTAAGGGATAAAATAGTTGCATTCCTTATATCGTACGTTGATGGAGAAAACTTGAAGGCCTTCAACAGCCATGCAAATAAGCATGTAAAAGACGTATAGGGAGGCGATCAAATTATACAGGTTTGCTCTTTTCCCTTTTTTTGGTTGTACTATATTTTTGTTTTTTTCAAAATTATTTTTCAAAAATTAAAGATTTATAAATACTCCTTTGATACTTAATAGAATATATTCCCATTATGCAACTAGCGAATAATGAAATAGCAAAAATTTTGCTCTTTTTGAAAAAGCCCACTTTCCTTAGAGTGCCTGCTAATACAATTGATATAACAACAATTTTATCCCTAACAATGCTTTTAGTGATTATTCGCATTTTATTGGGCTTAATAACAGAAATACCGTTGGTGATAAATTATTTTGAAATTCGCAAAGATTTACTTGAAGAAGACTTGCTGAAAAAAGGTGCTCTTTATTCTTTTGGTGTTGGATGTATTGTTACTCCAATGATAGAAGAATTTTTATTCAGGTTTTACTTCAACAAATTATTTGGGAATGCGATGTATTTTTTCATCAATTTATTTATTGTGATTTATATACTTTATAGGATTCCTAAATCTCAAATAGCCATATATATTGAGTTCAACCGGTATCCTTTTTTTGTTTAGTATCTTATTGGAAAAAAAATATTTTTTCCCCAAAAAAATTTTTACTCTTTTTAAAAACCATTTTTATATTTTTTTTTACTTTTCCGCAATAACTTTTGCCGTAATCCATATCCCCAATTTAGAAATTTGTAATAACAATACGGTAGTAGTCATTATTTTAGTATTGCCATAATTATTTGGAGGTTTTGTCTTGGGTTATGCCAGATTAAAATGGGGTATTTCTACAAGTATAATTATTCACTGCATTACTAAGGTAGTGGGAATCGGATTATTTTTTTGACTAAATAGGGTTTGGTAATACAGTTTTGCTTTTGGAGATTATAAGGCAAAGCAGCTTTAAATAGCATAAATAATTTCAATGTTAAATGCGTTAAATAGGTAACGAACAAAAAGGTAATTATTAATCAATACACATTTAAATTTTATTACAATCAAACAAACATCTGATGTAAACAAAATGCGATTAACCGAAATGAGCGAACTAGACATGAAAAATGTAAATGGAGGGTACTCTTAGTATCAATTTGACCAGGCAATTGGGCAATACATACTTGTGTAATGTCTATGTTAATTGCTGAAAAGAATTCTTTGACAATCATAAGATTAAAATAAAATTGTAATTATTCAATCATTTTTCTTTACTTAATGGGAATTACAGTGACCTATAAAAAATTTAATCCCTTATAACTTTATTAAACGCATACTCCATTTTCACCCTCATTTACCATGAAACCATATTTTTTATTTATATAAAATCCTGAACCGCCCAATTTTTGAGAACCCTTTGAAAGTTTTACAAAAAAAATTGCTACTGTATTTAAAATTTATCTTTTTACACTTTTGCTTACTGCAATTGCAAGCGCTATCGCTGTACTTTTAGATAACATTCTAATTTCAGTTTTTTCCCTTAAATCGTTAAATACAACCAACTCTACAAATTTTGAAGCCGTTGTTAGTAGGTTTGGCAATTTTAAGGTGTTCTATGTTGCCTTATTTGTACCCGCATTGGAAGAATTAATTTTCCGGTTACCATTACGGGTAAAAGCATCTTTTATCTCCTTCTCTTTTGGAATGTTATTATATCCAATTTTTAGTTTTAGTGATACTTATTTCAATCTTAATTCTTTACGGCCCTATTTAGCTGTAATTTTTTTCTTAGTGTTAGTTCCCTTAATTCTCTACTGGTTTTTAAAAAAGATAGATGCCGTAGGCACTATTAACAAAAATTACAAAATTTATTTTTATCTAGTTTCTTCATTATTTGCGTTAGTACATATATCCAATTTTAAACCTTTACATTATAATTTAATTTACTTGTATCCAATATATGTATTACCGCAGTTTGTAATGGGCGTATCTCTGGGATATATAAGAAATAAGTATGGATTTCTTCATTCATAAATAAACTTACCACGGGATATTTTTTAAATCAAAAAACCACTTAATTTTAAAAAATGAGCCGTAAGCTATTCAGAAGCAATTGCAAAAACATTTTGCCCAACTATCTTCCTTATTTCATCTTGTAAAAAGCCTTTTAAACTTAAATCCTCCTCAATATCTAGCCAATGCACACCCGCGCCGTTGCCTATTAATTCGTAATTTTTAAGTTGCTCCAAAGTACTCTTTTTTAATAATGGATAAGTTGATATTTTTTGATGCAATACAGCTGTTGTATTGAGCATAATCAACATCAAATCTACATCCTGATGAAAGTAAATTACCTTAATAGTTAAGCCATCGTTGAAGATGATAGCTTCTAAAGAATCGTATTTATTTATTGAAATACTCATTCTAACCTGTTTTGAATCATTGCACCTCAACTCCCCATCTTCTCAAAAGCCTGCTCCATATCCTTTACTAAATAATCTACTTCTTCCAGCCCAACATACAGCCGCATCATCCGATGTTCTTTATTACCTGCATTAAAATGTTCCCGCTTAATGCCAGAACATTTTGGGATGATAAGGCTTTCGTGCCCACCCCAGCTTACAGCCATTAAAATATGCTGCAGGCTTTCGCAGAATTTGTCTATTTGTTGTACCGTATCTGCTTTAATAATAAACGTCAATAATCCACAAGCGCCTTGCATTTGCTTTTTTGCAAGCTCATATTGAGGGAAACTTTCATCAAAAGGAAAAATGACAGCTTCTACTTTAGGGTGCTGCTTTAAATAATTGACTACTTGTACGGTTGATTCGCGGCTATGCTTTAAACGCATCGGCAACGTTCGCAAACCACGGATAAGCAGCCAAGCGTTGAAAGGAGAAATACCACTGCCAATCGTCATGTATTCTGAATTAAAAATGCGCTCCATCATTATTTTGCTGCCGCTTAAAACACCGGCCACCGTATCGCTGTGCCCGCTGATGTATTTAGTGGCGGATTGCAGCACAAGGTCAATACCATAATCAATTGGTTTTTGGTAGATGGCTGTGCAGTAACTGTTATCAATAATGGTAACGATATTTTCTGCTTTTGCTAATGCAGCAACGGCGGTTAAATCTTGCAGCGCATAATCCCAGCTGTTGGGGCTTTCCAAATAAATAACGCTAGTGTGTGGAAGGATGGCACGCTCAAAATTTTCAATATCACGCCCATCAATATAAGTAGTGGTAACACCAAAGCGGGGCAAAATAACATTGAACATTTTTTGCGCCCAGGTATACGGCTTGTTTACAGAAACAATATGGTCGCCAGCTTTTACATTGGCCAGCACCGCAGCAAATATAGCAGCAGCGCCACTATTAAACACCAGGCAATCTTCGGCATTATCAAGCGCAGCTAATTTTTTGCGTAAAATATCTACCGTTGGGTTTAAGCCGCGGCTGTACAAATAAGTGGAGTACTCGTCTGCAAAAGCCTTGCGCATTTCATCTACCGTACCAAAAGCAAAATTACTGCTCTGTATTATTGGCGGCGATACAGCGTTGTAATAATTTTCCCTGTCTTCTGCCAGTTCGTTAATGATGTAAGAGATATCCATAATTGTATTACTGTGATTATTTTGAGTTATTAATTTACTTAAAATAAATAATTAATTATCCTGCCTCTACTTTAGCAACGCTCATCTTTTTACCTATATAATACAACCCAACAAACACACCTAAAATAATTAATCCGGTAACCGCTGCTGATGGGTCTGATAAGGCAATGCTAATGCCTACAAAAGTATACGCTGCCATAAATAAAATGGGCATCAGCGGATATAGTTTCATTTTGTAAATGCCTTTATCATCCAAATGTTTTGTCTGTTTACGAAACCAGAATATAGTAGCACTGCTAAGCACCATACCAAAGCAATCCAAAAAAATAGTGAAGGTCAATATTTTCTCAAACCGCTGGCTAAAAAACAGGGTAATGATGCAGATAGCGGCAAAAACAGTAAGCGAAAAAGTGAGTACCTGCGTTTTGCTATTTTGCCCGGCAAATATTTGAGGCAGGCTTCCATCTTCGCCCATAGCATACATTACACGGGGGTTGCTAAGCAGCAAGCCATTTACATAAGCCATCACACCCAAAAATAAAAACGCTGCAAATACGGTAGCGCCATGTATGCCAAATATTTTATCAATTACTAAGTAAGCAATTTCTTTTTCATTTTTCATTTGATGGAACCCCACCAAATAATAATAGCTCAGGTTTACAAGCAGGTATAAAGTAATGATGATAATAATACCAAGCACAATACCTTTCGGTATATTTTTAGCAGGCTCCTTTACTTCATTGCCAAAGTTGATGGTTTGTTGGTAACCGCCATAGGTAAATGAAACGGCAATTAAACTAACACCCAGGCTTTTTACCCAATCCATCCAATTGTATGATGTGGCTTGTTCAACAGCCACATGTACCGTTTGCTGCACAGCATATTTAGAAGGAAAAAATAAAGCCGAAATTAATACAACAATCATCGTAATTTTTATCAGCATCAAAATATTTTGTGCGACCGAACTCATTTTTAAGCCCCTTACATTAATAAGGTAAAAAACTAAAATAGCGGCACAGCTCACCAGTGCCTTATCAATATCTGTATGGATGCCAGGAAATAGTTTTAGCAAATAACCACTACCAATTAATGCTACGCCGCTCAGGCTGGCAGCGTTGCTTATAAGAATAATACAGTTAATAGCAAACGCAATGCTGGGATGGTACACTTTTGAAAATACTTTATAATAGCCTCCGGTAACAGGATAACGGCTACCAATTTCTGCATACGTAAGGGCGCCACATAGGGCGACCAGCCCGCCTATTATCCACGCACTAAAATAAACCGACGGCACAATAGCATCCTTAGCGCTGGTGGCAGCAGTACGAAAAATACCCATGCCAATTACAAGCCCCACCACTATCATAGTGAATGAAAAAAGATTGAGTTTATTTTTTACTTGCATGTTACCAAGTTACTAAAACCAGTTTATAAAGCAATCCTGATACAATTTAAGTGTGGCTTAACATTAACCCTCATCAAAAGATAGGAAGGTCTTACTATAACGGCATTAAAAATGATTCGATAAAGCCACCGCAACCCAACGCACCTATAGTTTTCAGCTATTGTTGTTAAAATATTTTTAACAGGTACTTGCCAATCTCCCTACATTTGCATTGAATTTGGTTTTTTTGCTTCAACGCAAAAAATTAAAAGGGAAGGCGGTGTAAAACCGGCGCTATCCCCGTAGCTGTAAAAAGAAGCTGTATTTTAAATAGATGCAGCAGCAGTCAAACCTCAAAGCCACTATCGTAAAAAATGGGAAGGCATTTGAACTGTTCTTTAAGCCAGAAGACCTGCCAGATATCATATTTAATCATTCACGGCTTTCGGGTGAAAGGCATGGAGTGTAAAAGCTGTAAGGCATTTATATTTCTTTCTTTTTTGTTTTTCCGGGAGCAGTCACAAAAAATTTTTCAATATGAAAAAGAAAATTTTTATTGCGGCTGCTGTAATTATCAGTAGTCATTTGTATGCACAAGACAGTACCAAAACAACGTTAGATGAAGTGGTTGTAACTGCCACAAAAAGCCCTGTAAAGCAATCGCAAACGGGTAAAGTAATAAGTGTAATTGACCAGGAAACGCTGCAGCGCAATGCCGGTAAAACGCTTACAGAAATACTTAACTACCAGGTAGGTATATACGTAAATGGCGCCAACAATACCTTAGGCACCAACCAGGATGTGTACCTGCGTGGGTCCGCCTCGGGCAATACATTGATTTTGATGGATGGCATACCAGTGGGCGACCCTTCTCAAATCAATAACTCATTTGACCTTAACCATATTAACCCTGCGCAAATAGAAAGGATTGAAATATTGAAAGGCGCACAAAGCACTTTATGGGGCAGCGATGCAGTAGCAGGCGTTATCAATATTATTACCAAAAAAGGCGGTGTTAATAAAATTAGCCCTACGGCTGGCATAGCTTACGGTAGCTATAATACAGTTAGGGCCAATGCAGGCGTAAACGGCAAGCTTGATAAATTTACTTATAACCTTAATTATAGCTACACCCACAGCGAAGGATTTTCTGCTGCTACAGATACCACGGGTACAGCTGGTTTTGATAAGGATGGCTTCAACCAAAATAACTTTCAGGCAAACCTGGGTTATCAATTTTCGCAAAAGTTTTCTGTTTCAGCCATGAGCAATTATGGAAAATACACCAACGGGCTTGATGCCGGCGCTTTTAAAGATGATAAAGATTATACCAGTGCAAACACCAGTTTTATTAATTCTATCGGATTACTTTATAAATTGAATGGTGGTGCAATTCATTTTACAAATACACTTATAAATGCCAGGCGTACTTTAAACAACGATACTACTAGCGCCGTTGGAAACGGTAATTATGACCGGGCTTATTATCAAGGTAAATCTTATGTATCTGAATTGTTTGGCAATATTGCTTTGGGTAAAAAACTCTCCTTAGTTGGCGGTTTTCAACGCCTGGCACAAAATACAAGCCAATTAGATTCCGGCTACATCAGGGATTTTGCTTATAGATATAAATCTGCACTTGGTAAAGACAGTGCGAAGACAACAAATTATTCTGTATATGCATCACTACTGTTGCTTAATTTAAATGGCTTTAATGCTGAAGCTGGAGTACGATTTAACCACCACAGCATTTACGGAAGTAATGCAACTTATTCCTTCAACCCATCTTACAATATAGATGAAAATACAAGGGTGTTTGTCAATATTTCTTCTGCATACAAAATACCATCTTTGTACCAGTTATACAGCGAGTATGGCAATAAAAATTTAAAACCGGAAGAAAGCAATAACTATGAAATTGGCATACAAAGCTTTAGTAACGATAAAAAAAATTCAATGCGCATTGTTGCTTTTAAAAGAGATATCCGCCACTTGATTGTTTATTATACGGACGCTGATAATAATACTAAATATATTAATCGCGACAAACAGAATGATTATGGCTTTGAAGTAGAAAACAGCACTGCTATTGGCAAAATTGGTAGTTGGATAAGCAACCTTACGTATGTAGACGGGCAAGGTACAGATGGCAATGTGAAAGTCAAAAATTTCTATCGCCGCCCTAATTTTACGTTTAACAGTACACTTACTTTGCAGCCAATAAAGGCATTGACAGTAGCCCCTTCTTTTCGTTTTGTGGGCAGCAGGTTAAAGGGAACGTATGATGCAGGCCCTGATTTAATGCCACAATATTATACGCTTGATTTTTATGCCGGGTACAGCTTTACCAAACAAGTTCGTTTATTTGTAGATTATAGAAATATCACCAATCAAAAATATTTTGATATAGTTGGCTATAACAGCCGCAAAGCAAACTGTACCGTGGGCATTAGCGCCAATTTTTAATCAACAATAATACTACAATGCGTTAAGTTAAGGTTTTTCCTTTA
Source organism: Ferruginibacter sp. (assembly GCA_043788035.1). GTDB lineage: Bacteria > Bacteroidota > Bacteroidia > Chitinophagales > Chitinophagaceae > Ferruginibacter. The sequence continues at coordinate 13,431 of JAYVUJ010000398.1, forward strand.
CTTTACTTTGGTTAGGGTTAGGGTTAGGTAAATACCAACATTTACATCCTTAACTTAACGGCATATAATAATAGTAATAGATAAAAGTATGTCAGTAGAAAAAATCAATCCCCGCTTTGCAGTCATTTTGCTTTTGATGATAGTAGTGGCAGCCATGCGCATTCCTAATGCTGCGCAGATAACGCCCTGGGCAAATTTTTCGCCTATTGGTGCCATGGGCTTATTTGGCGGCGCTTATTTTAACAACAAATGGAAAGCTTTTGCTTTTCCATTGCTAACATTATTTGTGAGCGACCTTATCATCAACATTTTTATTTTTAATGGCAAGTATGGCGTAATGTATAGTAGTTGGTATGTTATCTACGGCATTTTTGGATTGATTGTATTTTATGGTAAATGGATGATACAGGAAGTAGCGGTAAAAAATGTGCTGCTGGCTTGTATTGTAGCTGCAGTAAGCCATTGGCTGCTAGCCGACTTTACCGTTTGGCTTGGCAGCGGCACTGACTTGCGTACCATGGCGCCGCTTACTAAAAACTGGGCTGGCTTGCTGCAATGCTATGCACAGGGGCTTCCTTTTATGCGAAATTTTTTACTCGGTAACTTAGTGTACAGCGGCATACTGTTTGGCGGCTTCGAGCTGGCACAACGGCGGTATCCTGTGCTCAAATTACAAATGGCTTAAAAATAGTAAAGGCGATGAAGCGTAGGTTTCATCGCCTTTTTTATTAGCCTCCCTGCCCTCCAAAGGAGGGTTTTTTACTTATGACAATTTTAATAGTTTTTACAATTGCCCTAATGTTGTGTGAGGCAATATTATAATTACGAAAAAAGATATACTAAAGCAAAGTCAGGAACCCTTCTTTGGAGATTGGTTAGGCTTTTTTTATCATTAAACCATCAATATGAAAGTATGCTCCTTTTTACCTGCCGCCACACAAATGATATACGATATGGGCTTACAAGAATATTTGTATGGAATTACCTTTGAATGCCCGCCACAAGCGCTGCAGGAAAAGCAGCGAGTGGTGCGGTATGTGCTAGAAGGCAATACGTATAGCAGCATGGAAATCGACAAGATATTTTCCGCATCTAAAGCGCAGGGAAAAAGTATGTACTATGTAGATGATGAAATTTTAGGACAGATACAACCCGACATTATTTTTACACAGGATGTTTGCGAAGTGTGCCAAATAGATACTGCTTGTACCGCCGCCGCAGTGACTAAGTTGAGCAAGCAACCATTACTTATACCGCTTACGCCTAACAACCTTACGGATGTATTTAATACCGCCGTTGTAATAGCTAAGGCAATGGGCAAAGAAGAAGCTGCCTATAACTATTTAGCGAAGCTGCAACATAAAATTGACTTTATCATTGATGAACTAAGGCGCACCAGGGCATTGCCAAAAAGGGTGATGATGATGGAATGGATAGAACCCATTTACAATTGCGGGCATTGGATACCCCACCAGATTGCTTTTGCCGGCGGCATAGATATGATGAGCAACCCAGGCGGAGACAGCATTGTAACGCCATGGGATAAAATAGTAAAATACGACCCAGAAGTATTGGTGATTGCGCCATGTGGCTTTCAAGTAAAACGTACTTTGGAAGAATTGCCGCTGATTACCAAAAAGTTAGGCTGGGATACTTTATATGCCGTAAAAAATAATGCAGTTTTTATTGCGGATTATGATTTATTTACACAACCATCTGCAGGCACTTTAGTGGATGGTATTGAGCTACTTGCTGCTTTTTTTCATCAAAATTTGTTTAAAGTGCCCGCTCATTTAACCCATAAATATATTTCTGTTAAGAATGTGCAAAGATTGACCCGTATTTAGCAGATTTCATTTCACGGATTATACAATTATCAGATAGATTTTCTACTTTTAATATTAAATTTCAATTGAATTTGAACATATCAAATTATTTTATGTTAAAGCCACTGAGTCCCTTAAAACATATTGTTCAATATTATTATACTAGTATTAATTTAAAATTCTTCCCAAAAAAATAATTTATGGAATTTCCAGCTTCAAAAAACGCAAAGGCGCCCTTACTGAATTGGGATGTTTTTAGTGTTCGATATAATGCCCTGTTGGGAGAGGCAATCAACTACCATGAAACTGTTTTGGCTATAAAAAAAATTGCAAAGGCTAATAAATGGAGCAAGCAGCAATTAAAAGAAGCTACAGAAAATGCAAGTACGTATGTTATTGTTATTACGGATTCTTTGCAAAACATATCTTTTACCTGTCATAATTTTGAAGGAATGACAGGCTACAATTTTGAAGAAGCCAAAGGAAGGAACCCCAAATTTTTACAAGGTCCAGGTACAAATAGAGGTAATAAAAGTTTGATAAAAATGAGGCTTGCAAACAATGAAACGGCTGAAGTTATTTTGGAAAATTACAGGAAAGATGGCGAGCCTTATTTATGTAACGTTATTATAAAGCCCATTATTAGCATTAATAAAAAATTAGTGAATTATATTGCTTACGAACAAGAAATAGCAGCTTAATACATACCAGTTTATAAAATGGAATAACTTATAAATAAGCTGCTGTTGCACAAAACTTATATTAACCCCTAACTCCGCTCAAGTTAGGTAGTCTATATCAATTTTTTTAAAGAGTGATTTAGTTTTTGCTGTAATTTCGGAAATCACCCATTGATTATTTATTTTGACTTTATAAATTGCCTTTGAAAGTTCAATGATATCCTTGGGAGAATATTTTTGTAGCAGGCCTTGTTTCTTTAAACGGGTGAATAATTTAGAATAGGCTAACATAGCCAAAAAATTTGCCATTAACCACCCTTCCAATACATATCGGTCCTGCATGAACGTTTTGTCTGCATCCATAAAATTTTTATAAC
>JAYVUJ010000399.1:0-2091 GCA_043788035.1 Ferruginibacter sp.
TAATAAAATACCCCCGTATTCTGTTGAAGATTTAAAACTAATGATACGCGCCTGCAGGGCAGAAATGTATAGTTATGGCATTACTGCGGCAACCGACCCTGCCGCAGACCCGCTGCTGATAGCTACTTACAAAGAAATGAATGCCGCCGGCGAATTAGGGTTTCGTTTAAATATCCTTCCCATTATTTTGCCGGATGGTAGCGATAAGCCCAATCCAATACCCGACAAATTTACTAGTGATTTTTTAAATATCAATACGGTCAAATTTTTTAGTGATGGTGGCCTTAGCGGCAAAACTGCTGCACTTAAACGTACCTATAAAAACAGTGATGAAAAAGGAGTATTGCGTTTAAATAAAATGCAGTTTCTGGCACTATGTAAAAAAAGTATGGAGCATGGCTTAGGTGTTGCAACGCATGCCATCGGGGATGCCGCTATTGAAATGGTAATTGATGTGTACGAAGAATTAAATAAAGATTTTCCGGCATTGATAAAAAGAATAGAACATCTCGGTTTACCCGAAAAAAAACAGTTAAAGCGCTTAGCAGCAAATAATATTGCGGTTAATATGCAGACAATATTTTTAGATGAATTGGGTAAAAACTTTATTCAATATTTAGATGAAGATTACTTGCAGCAATGTTACCCTGTAAAGTCTGTTATAGATAATAATATTTTAATGGCGCTATCTTCAGATGCTCCGGTGGTTAAAAATTTTAATCCCCTACAGGGAATTGTTGCAGCTGTTACCCGGCAAACAAGTGAAGGGATACCCATCGCAAAAAACGAAGCCATTTCCATCCATGAAGCATTTAAAGCGTACACCTGCAGCGGCGCTTTAATAAGTGGGGAGCAGCGGTTTGGAACTTTGCAAAAAGGCATGCTGGCAGATTTTATTATCCTTGATCAAAACCCTCTTACTTCCTCTGTAGAAGAATTAAATAAGATAAAAGTAATGGCGACTTATATTGATGGCAAAGATGTATGGAAGCGTACTGAGCATAACTCCACACAAATAAATTGAAGCTGGTTTACAAAAGTTTGCCTGGCTTTTGTCAGTTTTTACAAAAACAATACTGCGTATTTAAAATTTTGAAAGGGCTTATAGCAAAGATAAATAACTACTATAAAAGCTAAGCTAGGTTACAGCTTCAATGCTGTTAAGCCCATCATTTATATGTTGCCTTCACCTCGTTTAACCCATTTTAAAGAAGAGGAATGGGCTTAACTTAACGCCATTAATTACAGGTTGTTCTTAATAGCAAAAGAAATCAGCTCCCCCACTCCCTGAAGGTTTAGTTTGCGGTATATATTTTTTCGGTGGGTTTCAATGGTATGGCTGCTTAGTGATTGTTAAATAATCAACGATACTTTTATGGGTTTATCCAGTAATTCCAGCCCCCTCTAAATTCCTTATTGGTGAGGTTGATATTTTGTAATGCACTATCATCAATCTTTATACCTTTTTCATACTCATTTTTATCAGCCTTTGCTTTTATTGCCAGCCCCTTTTGAGTGGTAGTATTTGCGATTAAGTTTACAATTACTTCTAGGCTTTCTGCTGGTTTTGCCCTCCAGTTCTTGGTTATGTGACAGAACATTCTGTGTGCTATCTTATTCCATTTACTTGTTCCCTGCGGAAAATGATAAAAGTATATTTCCATCCCTATTTCCGATGCAAATGTTTGAAGTTCTGTTTTCCATAACCTGCTTCTTGAACTATTACTGCCCCCCCATCTGCCGTTACCAAAAGTTTATCTGCTAAAGGGTATTTTCCCTTCCCCATTTCCTTCCATCAGCTCCTGATACTGTTTACCGCAAATGCAGCAGTGTCCTTGCTGCTGCCTACACTTACCCATCCTTCATTTTTCGCCATATCATATACGCCATTAGGTACTGCTTTTCCTAACAATTTATCAACAAAATTATACACATTTACGCCGGGAGCATCTCCCTTTGGAAACCACTCTCCACCTGCGTTTGTAAAGTTCCCAATCGGCTCTTTCTTTTTACAGTCCACCGATAGTACAGGTGATTTCTCAGCCATAAAAACCGTAGCTGTTTTATTGATAAACTTAAATTGTTCTTTTC
>JAYVUJ010000400.1:0-6224 GCA_043788035.1 Ferruginibacter sp.
AGTAGCGCACAAATTTTATTGTTGAAAGAATTATCACTCTTGAAGAAAAATATATCAATTTTTGAATCGGACATAAAACCTAAACAATAAAAACATTCAACGCCATGATTAAAAAAATATTAAAATGGACAGGATTAGTAGTAGTTAGCTTACTTGCAATACTGTTGCTATTTTACGCAGTAGTATATTTTAAAACGGAGTCCCGTGCCAATAAAGTGTACGAGGTAACTGCCCAGCAGCTAATCATCCCAACAGATTCTGCAGCGTATGCATTAGGCGCACATTTAGCAGGAGTTAAAGGCTGCAACGATTGCCACGCAAATGGCGGAAAAGCTTTTTTTGATGAAAATAACCCCATAGCAACTTTGTATAGTGCTAACCTTACAACTGGTAAAGGCGGCATAAGTTATACCGATAAAGACTGGATACGTGCGTTAAGGCATGGTATTGGCAAGGATGGAAAGCCGCTTTGGTTTATGCCCGTGCAACATACCAGTGGGGGCCTAAGCAATAATGATTTAGGGGCGCTTATATGTTACTTAAAGCAACTTCCGCCGGTTGATAGAGCAAAGCCACAAAAGAAGATAAACCCATTAGGCAGGCTACTTACATTTTTAGGTAAGTTCCCCATGTTCCCTGCAGAAATAATTGACCATACTGCTAGTTTTCCGGATGAAATTAAGCCGGCAGCAACGGCTGTTTACGGCAAGTATTTAGCGGTTGTGTGCCAGGGATGCCATGGCTCAAATTTTAAAGGTGGTGATACCCAGGAGCCTGGCGGCCCGCATATACCAGACCTTACTACCACCGGAAATGTGGGTAAGTGGAACAGTGCCCAATTTATTACAGCCTTACATACCGGCAAAACTCCTGAAGGAAAAATGCTTACAGAATATATGCCCTGGAGAACTCTAGGCGTTGCGCACAATGAAGAAGAGCTACAAGCTATCTACCTATACCTGCATCAAATAAAATAAAGAAGTACATTTTTTATAAAGCCGCAGATTGGCATCTTCAGTAATCTACCAATCTGCGGCAAAAAAGAAAATAAAAACCTTACTAATTTATTTTTAGAGGATAACCTGTTATTTTTTACAGCCAGTTTATATTCCGCCTTTTACAATTCTATTTTCCAGTAAGGATAAAATTTACCCCACTGGCAACAGTAATTGGGGCACCCGGGTGTGCCCGTAAACCACGTACAGATGTGTTGCTATTAATGAAAGGATAATTTGTGAGCCCTCCCGGGATAATGACATCTGTATATTGGTCTGGCAATAAATTACAGCTCCAGTTAGCTGTGTTGAACCAATCTGTGCTAACGCTTCCGTTCCATGCCATGGAATAGCGCAAAGTGATTGGGGTATCAGTAACACCATTTATTACGCAGCGGTATTGGAAGCCGTTATAAGCCGTGGGCAGGTTTATTAATTGCAGTGTATTGGTGTTGGTACCTGTATAATTTGCTCCATTAATAATGTTAGTAAAGCCTGCGCCACTATCTTGCTGCCATTGGTAAACAGTGCCGCTAATAGCAGTTGTATAAATAACCGTTGTACCGGGGCAAACTCCAATTGCGGCAGGCGTAACCAGGTTTTTACTAAGCCAGAACTCGCTAAAGCTGTTTACATTAAACTCAGCGTAGTAGCCATTATCGTAAGGTACTAGCATTCTGTTGGCAGCAGGTATAAACTGAAAAAAACCAGTAAGGTCATCAACCAACGAATCATTTTCATCTGCACTGCCACCGCTGTATTTAGTAATGCCCAGCTCATAAGCATCATTAATTTTTGCACAAGCAGCACAACTCTTTGCAGCTATGGCGCTATCAGCTTCAGCAGCGGTAAAATAAAAACGTACACCAACATTTGCAATAGCTGCGGTGGCTGGCCGCACAACAATATTGCGGTTAGCATAGTATTGGTTTTTGCTGTTACGTACGGCGCCTGCGTAAGGATATACCTGCACTACGGTAGCACCTAAATTACCCGCATTTGCATTAAGCGAAACAATTTTTTTACCACCGGAAATATAATCTACCCATCCCGTACCGGATATATTTTGAGTTAAGTTTGTAATAGCTGGCCCAGTATAAATAGATACTTTATCAAACACATGAATGTCATCAATACCAATACCTTCCATCGTAACACCATTATCGCTGCTCATTACAAAACGAAAGCGCATAGTGCCCGCCGTTAGTGGCAATTCAATACTGGCAACATGCCATTTATTGTTGGAGGTATTCCAATTATTGAGGGTTGCATTATTGTACCAATTGGTACCATTGCCAGCCAGCCCTAATTTTTGCCAAACAATACCATCCGTTGAATATTCCACCCAGCTGTAGTCATAGTTTAGCTCAACAGTGTAAATATGGCTGAAAGAAAGCATTGGCTGTGCCAGTCCGCTTACATCAAAACAAGGAGTATATAAATAAGATGTTTCATTGTCGTTGTAATTACCGGCAAGGCTTGTAACCCATGCTTTGCTGCCATTAGGCGCTTTGCTTATAATTGTTTTTGCGGGTGTGCCCCATTGCCAGCTGCTATTAATGCCATTGGTATAAAAATTTCCATTGTCAGCTTCAAAGCTTTGCAAATAAGGATAGGTACTAATGACAGGCGTGTTATGAAAAGTATAGTTTAAGATACTGTCATTTATGGGGTAAGTGTCGCCAGTATAATGTACCCAAACATGTAAGCTATAATCAATGTAGGCAGCCAGGTTGGCTGTTTGTGCAAAAGTATAATTTAACGATTGGCTGGCTGCAATGGAAGGGATAGTTTCTGTTATAATGCTACCGCCATTTACTTGGTAGCTTACATCAATGTTATTAAGTACCGTATTATTATAATTTTTTAAGTTGATGCTTATTGGGTTGTTTGCGGTAAGCCCGCAACCTGATTTAGAAGGCGAAATAATATTTACCAATGCAATATCATTATTTACTTGGTTAATGGTAAGGTCGTCAATTGTATAGCCATCATCATTGTCATTTAGTGGTGCTGCATCATTTGCAGAGGTATTGCCTTCTTGCCCAATTTTTATTTGAAATGTTTGGGTGATGGTTTGTGCTGGTAATGCATTATTTAATACGTCATTTATATTGATGATGGCATGTTTCCATTGCCCGATGGCTGCCTGGTTTATAAATAGGTCATAGGCTTGCATCCAGGCATTATTTTCACTGCCTCTTATCCATACTTTGTTGCCTGCATTATTTGCCTGTCCGTGATTGTTATAATAAAAATCTAACCGTACCTGGTTGGCCGCATAATTAATAAGGTTATAATTAAAGGTGAGCGAATCAACCGTAGTGACGGCATTTGCAGGCCATTGGTCTAACGTAATGCTTCTATTGCCAGAATGCGCAAACCCAGTATTTACAAAGCTCCTGGCTCTTCCCCGTAATGAATTAGCAGTAAAATCTAGGTTCTTATTTTCCCCAATAGCCATTTCTGTTATTGTATAATCGGCGTTGGGCATCAACTCAAAACTTTCTGTAACCGGCATCGTTGTTATAGGGTCATTATTAATTGATTTTACTATTTTATACGCTGTGTCATTTAAGTGGTTAGCATCTGCGGCAAGGGTTGCCCATGCTTTAAAATTATAGGTATAACCACTTGCAATAATAGGGTAAGCACCAGTAAATGTATAGTTGGATGTACCGCCTGGGGCAATGTTGCCACTAAAAGTTTCTGCCACTGTTGCGCCCCCGTAATTGTAAGAAACAGTAAATGGCCCGGCTACCGTTGAGCTGCCTAAGTTCCTTATTAATATTTTAACAGCGGCTGTAGCATTGCCGGCATTGCTAAACTGCTGCCTGGCTGTGTTAGGTGTTAAGATGCTATCTACTTGAAGGTCGTTATTAAACGCTGTTAATGTACAGGTACCACTATTAGGCAGCACACTTACTGATATAGAACGCCTGCCAGAAAAGCTACCATTTTTTGCCGCAACGCCTAACCATGTAGCTGCACTTTTATTAAGCCCCTGAACCAAAAAACTATTACTTGCCGTATTGCCAATTACCTTCATGCTATCGCTATCCAGTTGCAAAATATCATAGGCCGTGGCTCCGCTTACGGCAGCCCAATTTAGCTGCACCGCACCTACGCAAACATTGGTTGCTGCTAATGCTGGCTGCCCTAAAAATACAATGCCTGCAGTACTTTGCCCGCTAAATAAAGTACCGTTCCTGCTAACTCTTAGCAAGGCTGTATTGGTAATTGTATTGGGCACCGCCCATGAAAACGACCTGCTGTTGGCAGGTACTGCATTACTGATAGTTCCCCAACTTGCGCCATTGTTTACAGATGAATCAATTATGAAAGTATTGCCTTCATTACCGTAAGCATTCCAACGAATAATTTCGGTTTCGCCAGGTACCCAGGTTTCGCCGCCGAATGGGTATTGTAGTGTTACAGAGGGTTTCAAAATTTCGTAACTAAGTACATATTGCTGAGGCCCGAACGGTATAGAAAAACCAGCAACATTAATGGTATAGGTGCCGGCTGATGGATTTTCTATTATTACCTGTTCAACATTATTTGTATGGTCTGTGCCCTCTATAGCTACATCATTTACATGTGTTGCTGCAGGGTTTAAAACCATGGGGCGATGGATGGTTGAGGATGGTTCTGTAACAGTTATATCAAGGTCGTTTACAAGGGTTGTTGCAGCATTTACGGCAGCTTCGGTATCTGCCCAATACAATAATATTTTTAAGCGCCTGGTATTTGCAGGCACCGTAATTGTTTGTGCGTTTACATTTCCGTTATTGATGGTACTTATAAAATAGCGGTTGCTATCAATTGCTTCCACGGCTTTTTGTACATTAAGCATGCCGAAGCCAAAAGTATAATCTGGCCCGGCGTTGCCAAGGTCTTCGGCTGTATTACATATCAATGCTTTCATTAAAGCACTGGTTGGGTTGGCACTGCTGTGGAGTTGCCTGTACCTTTCATACATTAATGCGAGCGAGCCTGTTACTGCCGGGGAGGCCATGCTGGTGCCGGTACTATATCCATAACTATTATTCGGTATGGTAGAAATTACATTTGTGCCATTGGCAACAATCTCTGGTTTTATGCGACCATCTGCCACAGGGCCACGGCTGCTACTGTAAGAAATATTATAATCCTGCACATACATATTACCAACTGTTAGTACATTTTTAGCGCATTGCCAGCCAGATTTTATCGTACCGAAAGAAGCCGGAAACCCAGCGCAGGTAAGTGCTCCATCATTACCGGCGGCAACAACATGCAATAATTGTTTATATTGCCCCAGTTGTACATCAGCATAATTACTTAATACGTCGTACGCGCCTTCGCCGGGGCAATTAGGTAAGCCAGAGTAATAGGAATTATTGGTGACCACCATGTTATTATCCGTAATATAAACGGGGGCGTTGGTAATAATATCGCTAAAATATTGGTTGATAATGGTAGCTTTTGATGCCATTCCACGATATTTTACGTTAACAATGCCAGCTCCGGCAACGGTACCTGCCACATGCGTGCCGTGGTATGCCGGTACTGTTGGGGTACGCAATATCAGCCTTCCTGCAAAATCTATGTGGGATGAAAAATCTGCATTATCTCCAATGCCTATCGTTACACTTTTACCATTTAAATTTTTACCGTTTACTGCATTAAGGGCACTAACGCCATGTGCAGCCCTGCCCACATAGTTAAGCGGCTTATCTTCAATAACTTGCAAATTAAGGCTGGTTACAAAAGGCAGTGCGGCAATAGCATCAATCGTTTTTTTATCGGCTTCTACAAAAATAATATCCGTAGTTGTATATTTTGTAATGGCTATTATAGCACCTGCATCTTTCAATTCTTTTTGTACTATACTTTTTGAAAGGCTCTTAAAATAACTAATGGCAATTAGGCCTCCAGTTTTAGTAGTGGCTGGCTGATAGTTAATTAATTCTTTGCTTATTTTATAAACCGCTGGTACTGCGTTGATGGATAATATGCCAAATTGATTTACCTGCCTTAATTCAAAATCTTTTTTTATTGTTGCCAGATAGGCATTGCCAGGCAAGTACATATCTAATTGTACGCCTGCTTTTTTAAGGTATTGCTGTTGCTGCTTTGTTGGCAAAGCGGCAAATTTTACCAACACAAAATAGCTATCGCCATATAAGGCTGCTTTTATATTTTCTTTTTTAAAAGATTGGTTTTGAATATTGCCATCAGTAATGA
>JAYVUJ010000401.1:0-2063 GCA_043788035.1 Ferruginibacter sp.
CCATTAAAAAAACGGACTAATTCCTTAGCCCCGGCTTCCGTTGCTTTTAGTAAAGTATTTTTCAGCATGCTGCAAAGATAAGCAGGTAAGTTTTATTTAACTTTTAAGGTAATTTTGCCACAGAGGCGGAAAGTCGTTAATAGAAAAGAGAAGTAAATATTTTAAACGCCTTACCGCCTTACCGGCAAAAATGTAATTATCCGTTTAAAAACTGCATCATTTCTTTCTGGTACCTTGGGCCAACGGCGGCATCTTTTGGAAAGGCTTTATTTAATTCAAAAAGCTCGTCTTTGCTTAAACTAATATTTAATGCACCTGCATTTTCTTCGAGGTACTTAATCCTCTTTGTGCCAGGAATAGGAAATAGATTTTCGCCTTGCACTATTACCCAGGCCAATGCCAGTTGAGATGTTGTGCATCCTTTTTCTTGTGCCATTACTTCAATTTTGTGCACCAGCTGAAGGTTCTTTTCAAAATTTTCTCCCTGAAACCTCGGTGCATAGCGGCGGTAATCTCCTTCTTCAAAATCTTCCGGCGTTTTTATTTGTCCGGTTAGAAACCCTCTCCCTAGTGGGCTATAGGGCACAAACCCAATCCCTAATTCTTTACAGGCAGCTAAAATACCGTCTTCCGGCTCTCTTGAAAATAGGGAATATTCGCTTTGCACGGCTGATATTGGAAAAATTGCATGTGCCTTGCGCAACGTAGCTACCGTTATTTCCGATAAGCCGATACCACGCACTTTTCCTTCTTTTACCAATTGCCCCATGGCGCCAACGGTTTCTTCAATTGGTGTGGTGGCATCTACCCTGTGTAAATAATATAGGTCAATCACTTCTATATCCAACCTTTTTAAACTTGCCTCGCAGCTAGTTTTTACATAATCTGGTTTGCCACTAATACCCCTTTTCATCGGGTCGGATGGGTCTCTTACAATGCCAAATTTTGTTGCAAGGGTAATAGCATCCCGTTTGCCTTTTAATGCTTTGCCTACCAATACTTCATTTGTATGCGGGCCGTATGCATCTGCGGTATCCCAAAATGTTATGCCTAATTCATATGCACGGTGCAATGTCTTCATCGATTCTTCATCATTTCTTCCTCCATAAAATTCGCTCATGCCCATGCAGCCTAATCCTAGTTGGGATGCCAATAATCCCTGCGAACCTAATTTTCTTATTTCCATGGTTGTAATTTTTTATAAAGTTAAAGCCTTGCAATGTCGGTGGATGTTAATAGTTCTTATTTTTGAATACTGGGATAAAAAATCTTATTTCGTACAGTTAAACTTTTGCCATTGCAACTTTCCATCATTATAGTCAATTACAATGTTAAATATTTTTTAGAGCAATGCCTTCACTCCGTTATGCGTGCCACAAAAAATATATCGGCAGAAATTATTGTAGTTGATAACAATTCAACAGATGGAAGCAAAATTTTTTTGTGCAATAAGTTTGCCAACGTTCTATTTATATGGAACAAAGAAAACCTGGGGTTTTCAAAAGCTAATAACATTGCAGTACGCCAGGCTAAAGGAAAACATATATTGTTTTTAAACCCTGACACCATTATTGCAGAAGATTGCCTGGAAAAATGCCTTACTTTTTTTGAAGCGCAAATAAATATTGGCGCCCTCGGCATCCGTATGGTGGATGGTTCCGGCAACTTTTTAAAAGAAAGTAAAAGAGGGTTTCTTTCGCCACTTACTTCTTTTTTTAAGCTCAGCGGCTTAGCCAGCATGTTTCCCGCATCGCCAATATTTGCCCGTTATTATTTAGGGCACCTAACTCAAAATACTAATCATATCGTACATGTATTATCTGGTGCATTTATGATGGTTAAAAAAGATATTTTAGATGATTTAGGCGGTTTTGACGAAGATTTCTTTATGTATGGCGAAGATGTAGACCTTAGCTTCCGTATACAAAAAGCAGGCTATAAAAATTATTATTTTTCTGATTGTACCATAATTCATTTTAAAGGAGAAAGCACAAAAAAAAACAGTTTAAAACAGGTAGAGATATTTTATGGGGCAATGGTTCTTTATGTTACCAAACATTTTA
>JAYVUJ010000402.1:0-2844 GCA_043788035.1 Ferruginibacter sp.
TAAAAAGCGAGAGGTTTAATGAGAATAAATTAAAATACAGTGCACAGGATATTCGCTTTACCACCAAAGGAAATGATTTATATGCGTTTTGTTTAGGTCTGCCAACAACTGATATTAAAATTAATTCTTTGGGAAAAGATTCAAAAAATCTGGATAAGAAAATAGTCTCTGTCACTTTGCTGGGCAGCTCTGCAAAACTCAACTGGAAACAGACGGGCAATGCATTAATTATTAAAAAGGATTTTATAATGCCGGTAGAAGAAGTTCCTGTTCTTGGTTTCAAAATCGACTTCAAGTAAACCAAATCTTCAGTAAATGTAAATGGTTTTTAACATGATATATTTTCGAGTTTAATTTTAAAATAAAAAGCCATCTTAAATTATGATACACGTATCGATGCCCAAAATGGATGGCTTTGATTTAGCAACCAATATTGTAAAGCTCAGCAAGAGTACGCCCTTTCTTTTTTCAACGGGCGGCCAATACATAGCTGTGTTGAGCTTCACAGGCGTCGCACTCTTGTACGGCAACCCAGTATTGTGCTTTTATCAACTAATCGAGAATATGCGTTATTAAAAAAGCTTATAAAAAGTTTACACCTTTTTGAAAAGGTGTAAACTTTTACAAGCTTTTTTGAGTCAACTTTTACAAACATGGATTACACTAAGCGTAGTTCAGTAATGTTCATTAAAAAACCAATGTACAAGTGTGCGACGCCACCGCAGCCCCACATAGCTACTGTATTAGCTGGGGCAAAAAATGTATTTACTGTCTTTTCATCAAAGGCACATTATCACTTCGCTTCTTGTATCTTAACAACCACACTCGTCCTGTCATTACTTGTATCGGGGTTAAAGCCTACCCTCATTAAAAAATCGCCGCTATAAATTTTGTTGCCGTCAATGGTTGATGTTGTGCCGGGATACAAGTCGATTTCTTTTAGCGTATAATTTTTTGCGGCATCTAACCCCTTCAATAAAATAGGCAATTTACTGCCCGAACCATAGCGATAGTTTACTAAATAATTGAAGATAACGCCGCCCGTCTTTTCCTCATTTAAGTACAATACAGAAGCGGTGCTATTTTCCCTTGGGTCAGATAAACGGTATTGGTTGCCCTGCCAGATGATTGGTTTTAAGGCATCGTAATTTTTAATGGCTTCCTGGCAATAAGCAAGGTCGTTGCCGCTAAGTTTGCTTACCACAATATCAAAGCCCAGCTTGCCCATCATGGCTACATCGGTGCGAAATTTTATTGGCTGTTTGCCCCAATCGGTAACATGGTTGCTGGTGGATATAGCGGGGTAAAAATAGGAGTATTCCCACTGTATAAAAATGCGCTCTAACGGCTCTGTATTATCGCTGGGCCAAAACTCTGTAAAATATTGCAGTGCCGCATAATCTACCCTTCCGCCGCCGCCGCTGCATAACATCATGGGTACTGTGGGGTACTTCGCCCTTACCCTTTCCAGCACCTTGTATAAGCCACGCACGTACTCTATGTACAGGTGCGACTGGTTTTTGAGGTGCGCAGAATAAGCGTTGTAGATAACAGCATTACAATCCCATTTAATGTAAGCCAGCGCCGGATTTTTAATAAATAAGGTATCAACAATGCCATACACAAAATCCTGCACTTTTGGGTTTGTAAGGTCAAGCACCAGTTGGTTCCTAAAATAATATTCGTTCCGCTTGGGCTGCTTAATAACCCAATCTGGATGCTTTTCATACAGCTCACTTTTGGGGTTAACCATTTCTGGCTCTATCCAAATACCAAACTTAACGCCATCTGCGTGTGCTTCTTTCACCAGCGATGAAATACCATTGGGCAGCTTGCTTTTATTTTCCTGCCAATCGCCCAGCCCTGCGTTGTCATCGTTTCGTGGGTACTTGTTGGCAAACCATCCATCGTCTAACAAAAACAAATCAACGCCTAATTTTTTTGTATCCTTTAAAAGGGCAGCCAGCTTTGTTTCATTAAAATCAAAATAGGTACTTTCCCAATTATTAAGCAGGGTAAGCCTTGTGCCTTTGCCATCCAGTATCTTATAATTTCTTGCCCATTGGTGTAGCTTACGGCTGGCTTCGCCTTTGCCTTTATCAGAAAAAGTATATAAAAATGGTGGGGTAGTAAAGGCTTCGTTAGGCTGCAAAGCATAGGGCGATGCGTAATTATTTATGCCAGAAATTATGCGTAGGTTATCTTGCGGGTCAAGTTCCAGGTCGGTACGAAAATTACCGCTCCATTCCAGGGAGCCATACAAAACACTGCCTTCATCTTCGGTTGCCGGCTTATCGATAGAAATCATAAAACACGATGGCATCAACAAATTTGCGCGGGTGCCAAGCTTGCTGTCCATTGTTTTAATACCGTGTGTAAGCTTGCTTTGTTCAGGCTCCATTTCTCTTCCCCAATCGCCATGGTATTGGTTTAGGTAAAAGCTGCCTGCTTTAAGGTATAGGTTGGCAGAGGCAAATTTTTGCAATATAACTGTACCTTTTTCTTTATGCTTTATAACACTCCACTGCTCCATAACATCTTCTTTAAAATAAGATTTATAGTTTAGCGTAACTTCAAAATCATAAGTAGGGTCTTTTAATACAATGCTTAGTAAAGAAATATCATCCGCTACCTTAGTTACGGTATGGCTTACATAGGTAAGGTCCAGCGAAGTGTTGCCATCCGCATGTGTAACAGTTATGGCAGGCTCTAATAAATTACGTGAACCACTCGGCGTATAGGCAGCGTTGAACATACCTGTGTAATCGCCTGGCTGCTTGTAAACGCCTTCAATTTTATTATACTCATCGTTGGCGGCAAGCTTGCGCCCAAAGTAAATAATAC
>JAYVUJ010000403.1:0-2317 GCA_043788035.1 Ferruginibacter sp.
AAAGGCTTCGACTTTCCATACCGCCCTAACATATACACAACGGAGTCGCCAATAATATCTCCAAAAACAATAATAGGGTAAGCATATAAAGGATCCATAATACCCCTGGAACACAGCAGCCCTGCAATAACAGCTATAATTGGACCTTCCACAATGCATAGTGGCAATAAAATAAAATACCTGTATTGCATTAATAAATTAAAAATATAGTCCATTATAGCTTCAACATTAAGAAGGTTTTACAACTGCCATTAATTATATGTAGCCATATAATAGCATTTTGTGCAGTTATGCAATCGCAAACAGTTGAAATTATCTTTTTTAGAACCAATTTTATGGCTTTACGCATTATACTTACATTAACTTTAGAACAGGTGCATTAATTGTGCCTGATGTACAAACCGTTGGTAACTAGGGGATAGATAGACAATATTAAAAGCAACCATGACCAGCAAATGATAAAATTAAAATGCCAATTTTAGCCCAAGGAACAACCCATCTTTATGGACACTTACATCGTTGCTTTTTGAAAGGCGCCAAAAATAATCGACAGACAAAAGATGGAATATATTTTCAACCCCTACCCCTGTTTCCATAAAAGGCTTGTTGGCGGTAACTGAAAAATGTGCGGTGTTGTTATAAGTTTGGTTAGCATCCGTCATGCTGCCCATAAATAGGTTAAAAGAGTAGCGTTCCCTTAAGCCCAGCCGGTTTAAATAAGGGATATTGTCAAACAGCATCCCGCCTGTATATAGCCGAGTGTGCAGGCTAAGGTACTTGTCTGCCGCATACTCGTAAGGGAGCATCGTGTTGAACTTATACCTGCTATCAACATACGTTTCGTTGCCGGTTGGTACATCCAGCAAAAGGTAGGGTGCAATACCATAGGTTTTGCCCACACTTGCTTTATAATAAAAGATAGATTTTGGAGGTAGCCTTAATCTTTGTTCAATCCCTATATTTATTTTTTGGTAAATAAATTGCGCTTTGCCGTATTCTATGCCATAGGTAAAATTTACTGTAATAATTGGGTTATAATTATCCAGCCTTACAAGCCCATAATTAAATACAGTTGTTTTTTGCCCCTTGGCAAACCTGAGCCCAATAAAACCCTCCGCCACTGGCAACTGGCTTTTGTTAACGCTATCTATTGGCTTTTCTGTAATTTTATCTAACGGGTGGAAGGTAAAATGGAATACAGGCAATAATTCTTTATACCCAATAGATGCCTTTGCGCTTAAATTTTTGCTGATGTATTGTTCATGCTTTAGCATAATAGACTGCACAAAAATATTTGTCGAAGGGATTTTTTTTCTTAGCAAGGATGTAAGCAAATTATCATCGTCCAGTTCGTCGTCCTTTTCTAACAGGTAATTATAGTCAATACTTCCATTAAGGGAAGTCTTGCTCCATCTTACCGCATCCCAAACATATTGCAGTCCAAGCTGGGCTTTTAATTGGTTATCTTTTGTGCCATAAGCAATGTAGCCATTAACGTTTAGTTTTTTGCTGATGCCTGGCAATGTCCAAAACCCAACCCTGGAGCGAAGGCCTTCGGTAACATTTGTACTTAGCAAGGAGGTGAGCGGCCCAATGCGTATTATATTGTTGGCATCATAAAACCCCATCCCAATGGTGTTGATGAGCTTTGCCTTTTTTTGATAAGTGCTATTTCTTTGCAAAGAATCCACCATTAGGTAAATACTTTTTTCGTGCGTTGATAAGGTATCTATACGGTGTTCTTTCCAGTAAGCATCTTCTTTTTCAAATTGCGCTGTTGCTTCCGCATCCATAATAACTTTGGCGCTATCATCGGGCGCTGCAACATTAAATTTAATATGGTTGATGGTGATGGTATTGTTGATTACGAGCCTTAACCCTTTGTCGTTGGCTTTAACAGGTATGCCAAGCAAAGCCAGCCCGGTTTCAAAATCAACCTTTGAGCTGTAACGGAAAGGCATATATTCTAAGCGCTGGTTGGTACTATCAAGGCTCAGCTTGTATTCTTCTATGTAATGGATATCATTTACAAAGTTGAGGTTAGCTGTTTTGCTAAGGCGCATATCAATTTTGCTGATAGAATAAGTGCTGTCGTTTATCCACAACGAGCCGGTAAAGGCCCGCTCAAATTTTTGTTTTGGCGAAAAATGCACCTTATACAATTTTTTGCCATCAACCATGCTGCTATCGTTAAAATAAAAATTATAATAATCGAAAGCTGTGTTGCTTAATGGGCTTGCATAGGTTTGGTTAAACACCGGTAGCCAGTCATCATAAATATTAAAACTAAAATTAAATTTATCGAGTTTCCTTAGTA
>JAYVUJ010000404.1:0-3741 GCA_043788035.1 Ferruginibacter sp.
TCTTAAGTTACAGTGTTCTTTTAAATAATTAGTAAACACGCGCTGCATGTTTGGCATTAGGAGCAACGCGTAATTTCCGGTACGCAATTATTGACTATCGATAAGCATTTTAAATTTTACTCCAAACAATAATTACAGATATAGATACCTATTGCTTAGTGAATTAAAAAAATATGTATTTAAGGTAATACCGTTAAGTTGAATCCTTCCCTATCCGTAAAAGATGGTAAGAGTAACGTATAATTAAACATATCTATCCTTAACTTAACTGCATTGGATTTTTTAATCCTTTTATAAAATATCCATTAAATAAAGAAGGTTTCTCTAAAAAAGCTGCCCCTCTTTTTTGTTCTGTAAAATATTTTATCCTAAACTAAAAATGACGAATTTTTTATATCCATCGTATTGTTTTAGCCAATACAATTGTTATTTCATTACATCAATTAATACAAACAATAATTAAAAACAACCATTAAATAAAAATTAGCCCCAACTACCAATATTTTATATCCACAAGATGTACTGTTTTTTATTTTTATGCGTTTATATCTGATAGCGATCTAAATACATATCCATGTTAAAACTTTTAAACGCACAAACAAGTGCAATAATTTATAACTTATCTGCAAATAGTGGCATATTACCTATTTTCAAGCGTGCTACAAACTTATATTTTCTTAAATCACCGCTTCTAAGCTTGCATAGTTATCACTTTTCAAGTAATCAAAAATCGCAAGCGGACACAGTTAAAATTTTTAATTCCCGGGTAGGTCAAACTTATCATACACAGGCATTGAAACGTTATTTACGCACAATTAGCTGTACGTATTAATTGAAATACAATAAATAAAACCGATG
Source organism: Ferruginibacter sp. (assembly GCA_043788035.1). Classification (GTDB taxonomy): domain Bacteria; phylum Bacteroidota; class Bacteroidia; order Chitinophagales; family Chitinophagaceae; genus Ferruginibacter. The sequence goes on from JAYVUJ010000404.1 coordinate 859, forward strand.
AAAAAACAATTACTCCTTTCTATGGCCCTTGCCATAACATGCCTCCAAACTTTTACAACAGTATTTGCCCAAGTATGGTCAGCACCTGTAATGACATCTTCTGCCATTGCTGGGTCCGGTGGCAATATTGGCACTCACAGCGGTACATTAATCATTAATGGCAATCCGGCTATCGCATATTATGACCTATTGCATTCAAGCCTTGTCTATGTAAGGGCAACAAATGTAACAGGCACCACATGGGGCACCCCTGTGCTTATAGATTTTGATGGGGACGTAGGTGCATATTTATCTATCGTAATTATCAAAGGCAATCCTGCCATTGCCTATTATGATGCTGATAATTTGGCGCTAAAATATGTACGTTCACTAGATATTAATGGTACTTCGTGGGGTGCAACTGTAACGCTGGATGCAAGTGTAAGTGTTGGAAAGTACGCTTCTTTGCAAGACGTTAACGGCTACCCCGCTATTGCTTATTATGATGAAACCAATACAGCACTTAAATATATAAGGGCGGTAGATAGTACCGGGGCCACCTGGGGAACCGCAGTTACACTTGATGCTACCAATAGTGTTGGCGAATACGCTTCTATGCAAATTGTTGATGGCATGCCAGCAATTGCATACTACGCTCAAACGGGGCAATCGTTAAAATATATACGGGCAACAGATGCCAATGGCAGCGCATGGGGCACCGCTCAAGTGGTTATTGCAGCAAACGCCGGCACTTTTGTTTATTTAAAAGTTGTTAATGGCAACCCCTCCATAGCATTTCACGATAAAAATAATGCTATACTAGAATACATACGCAGCAATGATATAGACGGTACAGCTTGGGCTGCTCCTGTAACAGTATTCACAAGCTCACTTGCGGGGGGCCTTGGTGTTAGCAGCTTACAAATAATAAATAGCAATCCTGCCATTAGTTTTTGGGATTATACCACCAATAGCATTACCTATATACGCGCAGTAGATAATAGCGGCAGTAGCTGGTCGGCAGCTTCAGTTACTTTGGGCACCGGCGGTACAGAAATGGGTGTAACATGCCCACTGCTGTTTGTAGGTGGAAAGCCAGCCGTTGCTTATTACGATTATAATAATACTGCTTTAAAATATATTACCGCCGATGATGCAAGTGGTACCAGTTGGTCTGCCTCGCCGATTAGCTTTAACGATTTGCCAAGCATTGGCACCTACACCAGCCTGCAAATAGTAAATGGTATGCCAGCCATGGCTTATTTTAACGATAATTCTAATTTAATGTATGTACGGGCATTAGATGCCACAGGCAAAACATGGGGTACCCCTCAATTGCTGGATGGTGCCGGTATGGCACCAAACTCAATATCCGGCTATAACCCTTCTTTACGCATTGTTAATGGCAAGCCAGCCATTGTTTATTTTGGTGGTAATAATCCCGGGCTTAAATATATTTATGCCAACGATGCATCTGGCAGTACATGGGCAGCACCTATACAATTATATACTGGTTTTAATTTGGGGCTAATGAGCGATATGCAGGTGATTAGCGGTAACCCTGCCATTGTTTTTACAAATGCAATTAATCAACAGCTAGGCTATATGCGGGCTACAGATGCCGCAGGCACAGCATGGCCTGCACCAATATACCTTGATAATTCCGGAGCAAACAATAATATAGGGCCTTCGCTGGAAACTGTAAATGGAAAGCCTGCCATAGCATACATGGACCAGAATAACAGGCACCTTAAATATATTGCCGCTAAAGATGCTACTGGCGTTGCCTGGAATGTTCCCGTTACTTTAGGGAGTATTGGCACTTTTAATGATGCACCTTCTTTAAAAATAGTAAATGGATTACCTGCCATTGCGTATAATGCAACGGGCAATAAGGTAAATTATGTACAGGCAAACGATGCAGATGGCGCTACTTGGGCAGTACCAATTACAGCCGCCGGCGCAAATGGGCAGTACAGCTCTTTACAAGTAATAAATGGCAAACCTACTATTGCATATTACGCCTTCGGTTTAAAATATGTAGCTGCAAGCAATGTATCTGGCAGTGCATGGGGTGCTGTTGTTACTTTAAGCAGTATTATATTTAATGGGCAGTACACATCCATGGTACCAATGGGCAGCGGCGCTGGCATTGCTTACTTTAACGGTCATAACTTCTTTCCCTATTTTATATCTTCTTCATCTATTGTTTTGCCTGTAACCTTAAGCGATATCCGTGCTTACCAAAAAAATACAAGTGTGCAAGTTGAGTGGACGGTGCAGCAGGAGTCTGGCATAAAAAGCTATATTGTTCAAAAAAGTAGCAATGGCTCCAACTTTATGGACTTCGGTATTGTTGCCCCAAAAAATAATGGGCTTGTAACAGTATATAGCCTGCCTGATGCCAACCCATTTAACGGAATAAATTATTACCGCCTAAATATACTGGACAGAGATGGTACTGCTAAATACAGCAAAATAGTAAGCGTTAATATTGGTGTAATGCAAAGTGTAACAATATATCCTAACCCAGTAACAGCTAACAAGATTTCTCTAAAATTAAACCTTCCGAAAGGCGTTTACTATATTATGCTTGTAAACAATATGGGTATACCAGTAGCTACAAGGCAATTTAGCCATAACGGTTCAACAGCAGAGCAAGATTTGGAGCTTGCCAAAACATTGCCTGTTGGTATTTACCAATTAAGGGTAACGGGTATTGGAGTAAATATTACCTTACCTGTTCTAAAGAACTAAAAGCTTATAAAAGTTAAGCATACTATCCATAAGCTTCGCAAGAAGTTTATGGATTTTTTATGTGGTGGCTTTTTAAAAGATACAGGTGAACTTATTTTATGAATTGTTTTTTATTTGCAGCGATAAAAATAAACTATACTTATTGGT
>JAYVUJ010000405.1:0-2348 GCA_043788035.1 Ferruginibacter sp.
CTCACCACTTCTCCAACCCTAACAGCTTTTTGCCCAACCCAGATAACACAGCAGTGCCATATTTCACCTGTTCCCATTTACGTGGGTCGCCCGGAAAAGCGTAGCCTTCTGGTGCTATCCTGTCTTTCCACGATTTGATCCGCCACTGCCGCAGTGCTTCGTTATCTTCCTCTGCTGGCATCATGGAAATATATTGGGCAATGCGCACTTTATCTTTACTATTATTCGGGCGTATGCCGTGTGGTTCGGAGCTATTAAATATTAGTAAGTCACCTGCTTCCAGCTTTACTTTTTCCAGCTCAAAACCTGTAGTGTCTGGTTTAAAATGATCTCGGTTTTCGGGTTGTGTAAGCTTCCAGGTATCGTAGGTGCGATACAATTCTGGTATGCATTGAAAGCCGCCCATGTTCTCGTCCGTCTGGTCTGCCAACGCAAGTACGCCTTGCACGTTTTGAGGCTTTGTTTCGGGGTCGTAATCCCAATGTATAAAGCCTTTGTATTCATGCCCGGGGCGCAAGGGGAAATTAAGGTTTGCCCGGTCAATGGTACACCATAATTTTTCTGTGCCCCAAATATCTGCGAAGGCGGCGTGTACTTTCGGCATCTGCCGGTTATCCCATAGGGTTTGATGGTTATACACCTCTACCATTCCGGTGTTGGTTAATTCTTTCATCTGCATTTCGGCACGTGCAGGTGCATACCATGTCTCTGGGTTGCTGGGATCTTTTTCATCAAATTCCCACAAAAAATCAGCTGTTTTTTTTACTTGCTCTTTTGGTACTGCATTTTGAATAATCACATAGCCATTCTTTTTCCAGAATTTCCAGTCGGCTTCGCTTAGTACCCGTAATGGTTGGCCATTGCTTCGGTCGCTTAGTTTTATTTTACTGCTGGTGGCAGTGCTGGGGTTACCGGGAATATCTTTATGCCCATCGTTTTGAGCCATCGTTGGCGCCATGGTAGCGCCCATTGTTTGTTGTTGCATAATACAAGTTTATCGTTATTGAATAATACAAAAATCCATAATATTTACTATCGCCTCAGCAACTGTAATGACCAGTTTATGCTCTCCATTGACAACTTTGCATCTTTATTACAGAGAAAACTATCTTTATTAAGTAAAAAATGCCATCATGAAAATTCAACTGGAAAAAGTAGTCACAAATAAAGGGCAGTCGTTCAGGTTATTTACCCCTAGCCTGCGCAATCATTTTTATTGGCATTACCACCCTGAGCTTGAGCTAGTGTATGTAGAAGCCGCGGCCGGCATAAGGCATGTTGGGCAGCATGTATCCAGCTATTTGCAAAGCGACCTTGTACTAATTGGTGCCAACATCCCTCACTTAAATTTTGATTATGGCTTAAAGGTTGATTATAAGCAAATAGTGGTGCAATTAAAAGACAATTTTTTAGGATCAGCCTTCAGTGCTACACCAGAGTTTGCTACCATTGAAAAACTTTTTAGCAAAGCCTATCTCGGGCTTTCTTTTACCGGGCAAACTAAAATAAAAGTGGTAGAAAAGTTACGGGAGATGGAGCGTGTGGATTACTTTAGCCAGCTGCTGGTATTGATAGAGATTTTACAGGTATTGGCAATATCAAGTGAAGTAATTGTATTGAATCAAATGGATACGTCGATAAAGATTTTTATGAATGATAAGATACGCATGGCAAATGTATATGAATACATCAATGGTAATTTTGATAAAGCGCCGGATGTAAATTATATAGCGGCGCAGGTGCATTTAAGCACAGCCGCTTTTTGCCGTTATTTTAAAAAGCAGACCAACATGACCTTTACAGAATTTGTAAACCAATACCGTATTAGCCAGGCAAAAACATTGTTGCTGCAAGATAAAAATATTTCTGAAACAGGTTATGCGGTTGGGTTTGAAAGCATCTCTCATTTTACAAAATTATTTAAGAAAAGTACAGGGAAAAACCCTTCAGCTTTTAAGAAGCAATATTTGCTTGCATAATGTGTAACCGTAATTTTATTTTATTTTTTATTTTTTTTAAAAACTAGTGTTCGTTCTCTCAGCACCCGGCAGGTTCACTTAGGCTTTATAAGAACCACAAATAACAGCAGCCTGAAAAAAGTTAACAGCAGCCAGCTGAAAGTTAACAGCCGTTAAAAGAAGGTTTATAGTACCCTGTTGGGCAAAAGTTGTAGAATTACCATGTTTATGCTTGCCTTTCTTGCCGCCAATATTATTTAAACTGTTACTTACTTATGGAACCCAAGCGCCAGGTATAGCAGCAAGTACCCCGTAAAGCGCCGTGGGGTTTTGCATAAAAAGCAGGCTGAAATTACGGCGCTGCGGAGTACTGCGGATAGCCCGCCCTGG
>JAYVUJ010000406.1:0-9624 GCA_043788035.1 Ferruginibacter sp.
CCGGGGTTGAGGATACATTTACTCAATGTACCCATGCAATACTACATCATCCACGCTATAAATTTGAACACGCTAAGAACCCTGCTTTGGAGGGCAGGGAGCCTGCATTTACGCAAAATAAATTTTTATCGTTTGATAAATATACCGGTTACTCAAATATTGCTGCTGGGCCTGCTGTTGTTTTTCTGAAAAGCCCTGCAGACCAAAAAGCCCTGCCGCATTGCCTTTGTTGATGGCAATTTCTAAATAGGCAGCGGAGTTGAACATGGCTAATTTTTCACCTTCTGAAACATCCGCATAATTGTCGCTTATCTTATCAATTACTTCATCCCGCTTAAAAACAATCTTAAAGCTTCGCCCCCGGCGTTGTTCTTCAAATTCTTCCCTGGTAATATTTACGATTACATTCTCAAAATTATCAATAAAAATTATTTGCCCTTCCATCCAATTATTGCCAAGCAACGGGCGTAGTGGGTTTTTAACATGGATTGATACCGAAGCATCACCTATTTCTTCCATAGTTTTTCCGTTATGCAAGTCGGTAAAGGCTTTGGCAAAAATAGTAGTGCAATAAAGCGTATTTTTTTGTTGGGTCTTATCTAGTTTTAAAGCCACTACCTTTTGTGGTACTTCTTCCAAAATCATTGTAAGCAAGCCATTATCTGCGCAGCCAATATAATAGCCATTGTGTTGGGCCAGCAGCATGTGTTCTGGCTTTTCATCAAATAAGTTAACCATAATTAAATGGCAGGTGCCCGGGGAAAAATTTTTAATAGCATTCCTGCAAACGTATGCTGCCTGCGGATAATTGAAGGGTGAAAGCTGGTGGGTAATGTCTACCAGCGTAAAATTGCCGGCGTGTTGTAATAACTGCCCTTTTATAGCCCCAACTAAAAAATCGTGGTGGCCAATATCCGATGTAAGGGTTAGTAAAAGCATGTATGTCTATTAACCGTTTTTTTAAAGGTACTAAGTATTTATTTTGCCTGTTTATTTATAAGCCACCCGGCTAATTGAGTTTGTATTTTAACCCCATCAGGGAATGGTGGTTATTTAACCAGTTCGCCATTTTTATAAAAAAATTTCTTCACCAGTTTATCTGCCAGAGAAGGAAAAAATTTATTGATGAATACCATTTGCTTGCCTTTGAATGTTAGTACCAATGTTCTTTTTCTTTTTGTAATGGCCTTCAAAATATGCCGTGCACAATCTTCGGGGCTCATTAGTTCAGCTTCGGGCAGCGGACTTTCTCCTTGCCTTTGCCCTTTGCTGTTTAAAGCAGCATTGCGGATGTTGCTGCGGGTAAAGCCAGGGCACACCCACATCACATTAACGCCATTATCTATCATTTCGGTACGTAGTGCTTCCAGCCAGCCATTAACGGCAAATTTAGATGCTGAATAGCCGCTCCTGCCTGGCAGGCCCCTAAAACCTGCAATGGACGATACGCCGACAATCGTGCCTTTTCTTTCAATGATAGATGCCAATGCAAGTTTTGTACAGTAAACAGTTCCAAAAAAATTAATATCCATTACTTTGCGTATCACCTCCACTTCAACATCTTTTAATAAAGCCCGCATAGATACGCCAGCATTGTTGATAAGGATATCTATGCCGCCAAAAGTTTCGATGGTAGAGTTGATAAAATTTTCGCATTCCCTATGTTGGCTAACATCGGCTACCATGGTATGCAATAACTGGTTGGAGTATTGAACCTGCAGGTTGTATAATTTATCCTGGTTGCGGCCACAGGTAGCTACTTTAGCGCCCAAGGGTATCAGCGCATCAATAAGTGCTTTGCCAATGCCTTCGCTGCCGCCGGTAATCACTACTACTTTGTTTCTAAAAAAGTCATTCATACAAAAAATTATTGGCAAAAATAAGTGACTTACGCTGCTGTTAGAAAACAAAATTAATGAGTAAGATAAAATAAAAAAGCCACTTCATTTACGAAGCGGCTTTTGTGAACTGGCTGGGACTCGAACCCAGGACCCATACATTAAAAGTGTATTGCTCTACCAACTGAGCTACCAATTCTTTAACCCGTTTTATTTACGGAGTGCAAAAATAAGGCAAAAACATATTGACCCAAGTTTTTTTTGAAAATAAAATAAAAATGCTTGCTTATATAAACCGTTGAAAGTTTTTTGTTTGTGTTTAATTTATCGTAAGCAACCCATGAAATGCTATGTGACAAAGCATTTTGACATCTTGTTTACAACCATCCTATTTTATTTGCCATGGATAAAATAAATAAAAATAATTTTCTTTATCAGATAATTTATGCCTGTTTTATTTAAAGCTTCAATCAATTAAAGGGTTAATACTTTCTAAAACAGGTTTATAATCCTAACACGTCTTTCATAGTAAAGATGCCTTTTTTGCCTTGCAAAAATTCTGCTGCCAATACAGCGCCTGTTGCAAAGCCCTCCCTGTTATGTGCGGTATGTATTATTTCAATATCATCAATTGCAGCGCTGTACTTTACTTTATGCGTGCCAGGTGCAGGGTCTATCCTTTCACTTGTAATAAGCAAATCATCTACAGATGGAGGGAGGTTATTGACCCATCGTTTTTTGCTGCTGTTGTTTTGCAGTATTTGTTCTGCTAAAGTAATAGCAGTTCCGCTGGGAGCATCTTTTTTTGCTGTGTGGTGTATCTCTGCCATGCTTACATCATACCCTGCATGCGGCGCCATTAATTGGGCTAATTTTTTATTTATTTCAAAAAAGATGTTCACGCCAACGCTGTAATTGCTGGCATATACCATAGCGCCATTATCTTTTGTGCATTCAGCTTTTACCTGCTCCCAATCGGCTAGCCAGCCAGTGCTGCCACTTGCTACCGGTACGCCTGCCCGTAAGCAGGCGGTTATGTTTTGAGCGGCACTGTGAGGGTTTGTAAACTCTATAGCCACATCGCAACGTTGCAAGCTTGCTGTTGTAAGCCCTGCAATAGTAGCACTTGTAATTTTTAAGGTAATTGTGTGTCCCCGCTGCAATGCAATAGCCTCAATGGCTTTGCCCATTCTGCCGTAACCAATTAATGCTATGTTTAATTTTTTAGAAGAATTACCTGTGCTCGAGTCCATATGAATTATTTTTGAAGGCAAATATAAGCCTCCCTACCCTCGAAAGGAGGGTTCCTGGCATTGATATTTTAAAAGTTTTTAGGGGCTCTTATAGTCATAGTGCCCACCTTTAAATTTAGGTTGGATGTTCTGAAAGAAAGCTCATTGTACAGTATCAATGTTAAAAAAAATTAAGGCAGCATTGTCAGGAGAGCTCCTGCTAGGTGAACGGATGTTTTTACCTTATCTTTTTTGAATGTATATCAAACACAAGGCTAAGGCCAGTGGTGTTGGCCATTGAGCTGTGCCCGGGATTAAATTTCATGCTGATATTATCGTTTACGTCAAACCCTTTTAACTGTGCATCTACCGTAGCATCTATTACATTTACCCCCCAAAAAATAATAAAGAATAAAACAGAATAATCTACATTCTGGCGGTAGCCATTACGGCCAACACGCAATGCTTCTAAGCTATATTTTTGGTATTCGGGATCAATTTTAGCGATTTGGATAGGGTCTTCGCTTGCTTTGTAAACGTATGCTTGCTTCAATATTTTATATGTCTTTATATTGTTTACAAAAACTCCTGCAGTAATGCCCAATGCACCCCAAACCAATGGCAGCTTCCAATATTTTTTATTATATATCTGCCCCCAGCCAGGTAGTATGGCAGATCGTTTGGTAGCAATGCGTGGGTTAAATGCTCCTTTTTTAAAAGTGGTATCTATAACTTTTTGCTGCTTTTGTTTTGCAACGATACCATCTTTTTTCGATTGCTTTTGCTTAGTATTGCTGCTATCTTTTATTAATTGCGCAAAACCAGGGCAAATCAAAAAAAGGGCAGCAACCATTAAAAATATAGGCAATAATTTACACATCAACTTACTTTAATATTCAATTTATCTAGCAGCCCGTTTAATTCATCTAATGAATAATATTCGAATGTTACAGCTCCAAACCCTTTTTTATTGTGTACCAGTTTTACTTTTGTGTTAAACTGAGATGCTAAATTATCTTCAATCTTTTTAAATGCGGGGGGCAAAGCTGCTTTTACGGAATTTTTAACAGGCGTACTGCCCGTGTACATATTACGCACAAGGTCTTCTGTTTGCCTTACAGATAATTCTTTGCTTTTTATTTCGGAGAAAATGAATAGCTGCTTATCAATCATATCCACATTGATCAATGCCCTTGCATGGCCCATGGTTATTACGCCTGTACGTACAGCAATCTGTATATCAGGCGGCAGCTTAAGCAGGCGGATATAATTGGTGACCGTGCTGCGTTCTTTACCCATCCGCTCAGCAACTTTTTCTTGCGTATATTCCAGTTCGTCCATCAGGCGTTTGTAGCTTAGGGCAATTTCAATGGCGTTTAAATTTTCGCGTTGTAAGTTTTCCAGCAACGCCAATTCTAATAATTGGCTATCATCTGCCTGGCGTACATACACCGGAACATCTTTTAAACCAGCAATCTTTGCTGCCCTGAAACGGCGTTCACCTGCTATTAGCCGGTATTTGCCACTGGCCAGCTTGCTTACTGTAAGCGGTTGTATAATGTCGTGTAATTTTAAAGAGGCTGCCAGTTCACTCAATGCTGTTTCATCAAAATCTTTACGGGGCTGGTTGGGGTTAACTTCTATTTGCCCTAAATCAACGCGGTTAATTCCGGTACTTCTTTCTACCACTTCTGTTTTTAAGCTACCGGCGGTACTTTTAAGGTCGGCATCAATATTTTGCAATAGGCTACGGATACCTTTTCCGATAGCATCTTTTTTGTTTGGCTGGGTCATAATAAATTAATGTGCTGTAGTGCTAATGTGCTAATGTGCTATTGAAAGCTCGTACGATTTCAAAGAAATTAGCACATTAGCACATTATCGTATTAGCTAATTATCCTGTCTTTTTGTTTTATTTTAGTGAGGTCGTTTTTTTGAAGTATTTCCTTTGCCAGGTTTAGGTAATTAACCGCGCCTTTACTTTCTGCATCGTATAAAATTACGGGCTTGCCAAAGCTGGGTGCTTCGCTAAGCCTTGTGTTGCGGTGTATTATGCTGCTGAAGACAATCTCTTCAAAATGCCTCCTTACCTCTGCTACTACCTGGTTGCATAAACGTAAACGGCCATCGTACATGGTCATTAATATACCTTCAATCTGCAGCTCGGGGTTCAGCCTGTTCTGCACAATTTTTATAGTGTTTAATAATTTGCCTAAGCCTTCCAGGGCAAAGAATTCAGTCTGTACCGGCACTACTACGCTATCGGATGCTACTAACGCATTCACTGTTATAAGCCCAAGGGAAGGGGAGCAGTCAACAATTATGAAGTCGTAATTATCACGTATCGGCTCTAATATTTTTTTTAAAACGCCTTCCCGGTTAGGATAATTGATCATTTCTATTTCCGCACCTACCAGATCAATGTGAGATGGTATCAAGTCAAGGTTGGGGATGTCTGTCTTTAATAAAACATCTTTAGCAACGGCTTCATTTACCATGCAATCGTACAGGCTAAGCGTTACGTTGTGCAGGTCGAACCCAATACCAGTGGTGCTATTAGCCTGCGGGTCAGCATCTACCAGTAAAGTTTTATACTCTAATACTGCTAAGCTTGCTGCAAGGTTGATGGCTGTAGTGGTTTTACCCACACCGCCTTTTTGATTTGCTATGCCTATTATTCTTGCCATACATGGATTCCTTTGTGAAGGAATATATTATTTTTATGATCACCCTTTAAAGATGCTTTTTGGAATTGTCAAAGGTACTGTTTGAAACGCTACCACCATGGCAAATATTACCGCTGTGTGTGCAAAAATAAATATTCATATTAAAATATTAGCAACAATGCAGCGTCTTAGCTGTTACTTCCTCAACTTTAAATAATAAAAATCAAATATGTACACAATTATATCGGGCACAAACAGAGTGGGCAGCAACACATTAAAAGTTGCGCAACATTACCAGGCTATCTTAAAGGGCAAGGGCATTGATGCAAACATTTTATCATTGGAAAACGTAAATGTAACTAACCGCAATGCTGCGTTTGAAGCCATGGAAAAAGAAATTTTGATGCCTGCCGCTTATTTTATTTTTATTTCGCCTGAATATAATGGCAGCTTTCCAGGTGTTTTAAAAATGCTTTTCGATAACAGCAAAATACAAATGACTTGGTGGAATAAAAAGGCACTTATAACGGGCGTAAGCAGCGGCAGGGCGGGCAATGTACGTGGTAACGACCATTTAGCCGCCGTGCTTAATTATTTAAAAATTACCGTGCATCCTAACCTGTTGCCTATTTCTTCAATCGATACTTTGATGGATGCCAAGGGAAACATCATCGAACCCAATACCCTTAACGTCATCAATCGCCAGCTAGATGAATTTATTACCTGGACAAATGAAAAGGCACCTGTTGAAACTGTGTAATGCCCTGATGCCACTACTTAACAACCATCACCGTATAAATAAAGTAATTTTACTTTTTAAACCTTAAACTCCCTCTATTATGCGTACACCACTTGGTGCTTTTATTGCTATTGCAGTAATGCTATTACTAAATACGTATATTTTTCAAGCTGTTAAAACCGTTACCCAGTCCGCTTCTCCACGTACACGTACTATAATTTATATTGCTTTTTGGGCTATTAGCGTATTGGCTATTATTGGCTTTTTGGTGTTTGTATTTACCGGCCCTAATTTATTGCCTAAAATGGTGCGTACATATTTATTTGCAACCGTTATTGGGCTGTTCCTCGCACAATTTACTGCAGGTATTTTTTTTTTAATAGATGATGTGCGGCGGGCCATTCAATGGGCAGCCGGTAAATTATTGTATAAAAATACCGAAGGAGAACATTTAAGTGGCGATGGCATTAGCCGCTCTGTTTTTTTAAGTTGGGTGGGGCTTGGCTTTGGCGGTACCATTTTTGGTAGCCTGGTGTATGGTTTTAATAATATATATAAATACCAGGTAAAAAGGGTGCAGGTTGCATTTGAAAATTTGCCTGCTGGTTTTAAAGGAATGCGCATAATACACATAAGCGATGTGCACAGCGGTAGTTTTACAGATAAAAAAGCAGTGCAGCATGGTATTGATATGATATTGAACGAAAAAGCGGATATTATTTTATTTACCGGCGACCTGGTAAATGACAAAGCCACAGAAATGACCGATTATATGGATGTTTTTAGTAAGTTGAAAGCGCCGATGGGCGTATACTCTACCTTAGGCAACCACGATTATGGCGACTATGTTAGCTGGCCCGATAAAGATGGGCTCACAAGGGAGCAAAACCTTGAAAATTTAAAGCTAGTGCATGCTAAATTAGGCTGGCGATTGTTAATGAACGAGCATGTACCTTTACAAAGAAATGGCGCGGAAATAGCGTTGATAGGTATTGAAAATTGGAGTAACAAAGCACGTTTTCCAAAACACGGGCGTATGGATTTAGCATACCCCGGAGCAGACAAATACCCCTTTAAGATATTAATGAGCCACGATCCAAGCCATTGGGATGCTCAGGTGCGAACATTGTACCCTGCCATTGATTTAACATTGAGCGGCCACACCCACGGCATGCAATTCGGCATTGATATACCGGGTTTTAAATGGAGCCCTGTACAATATATGTACAAGCAGTGGGCCGGCCTTTATGAAGAGGAAAAGCAAAAACTTTACGTAAACCGTGGTTACGGATTCATTGGTTATCCGGGTAGGGTGGGCATTTTGCCAGAAATTACGGTTATTGAGCTGGTATAAAGCCAAGCCTTATTGCCCTGCAAAAAGGGTTTTTAACGTATCAAAATGTATAAAAACACTATTAAGTGGCAGTGTTAGGGAACCTTGCCTTGGGGGCAGGGAGGGTTGCCTAGTAAACAACAAATGCCAGCAATAAGCCGGCATTTGTACTATTTTAAAAGAAGATTGATTATTACCTTCTAACTGGTATGCGTTTCCTTCCTTCAGAACGGTCAGCAGAATCTCCACCTCTTGGGCTTTCATCTGCTCTTTTAAAACCGCCATCTGCTTCGTTCATCCTTACCTGCCTTCCGTTATGTTTCTTACCGTCAATGCTTTTAATCATTGCAGGTGCAGCAGCTTTGTCAATTTCAATCCAGCTATTCATTTCTTTCATGTCTATCTTGCCTAAAACTTCCTTGTTAAGATTGCTTTCGTCCAAAATAAATTGTAAAAAGCTTGCTTTGTAAAAACCATCTTTAGTACCAAGGTTTACAAACAATCTTGTATAGCCATTATCATGCTGAAAATTACCTCTTTCTTTTCTGCTGCCCTCTCGATTGCCAGTTTCCCTGCTTCCGCCCTCCCTTCTTTCTGTGCTCCTCATATCCGCACCGCGAATGTTAGAGTTAAGGTCCTGGGCATTTTCGTAGTACTTTAAAAAATGGTTAAATTCTAAAGCGGCTACTCTTTGCAATACTTCTTCTTTACTAACATCAGCAAATTTTTCCTGCAGGTCGGCCATGTAAGTTTCGTAATCACCATTGCTGATATCGGCTTTCATTAACTTATCCATAAAGTGGAAAAATTGCTTGCGGCATACATCTTTACCACTAGGTACATCCAGCTTATGAAATTGTGCATTTACCATTCGCTCCAGCTGTTTGATCTTGTAGCTTTCCCTGCTGTGGCAGATAGAGATACAAATACCAGTTTTGCCAGCCCTTGCAGTACGGCCACTCCTATGTGTGTACACTTCCATATCATCCGGAAGCTCGTAGTTAATAACGTGCGTAATGCCATCAACATCAATACCCCTTGCAGCAACATCGGTTGCAATTAATAACTGTAAATGTTTTTGGCGAAAACGGCCCATTACCTTGTCACGCTGTTGCTGTGTAAGGTCACCATGCAAAGCTTCAATTTCGTATCCTTCTCTTACTAATTTTTCAGAAATATCCTGAGCATCTAATTTGGTACGTGTAAAGATGATGCCGTACATGCCGGGGTTAAAATCTATATAACGTTTTAATGTTTCGTAACGCTGGTGGGCCGCTACTATAAAAAACTGATGGTCGATATTTACGTTGCCGCTATTCTTTTTACCAACTGTAATTTCTTTAGGGTCGGTCATAAAGTTTTTAGCGATCGCCCTAACTTCAGGAGGCATGGTGGCGCTAAATAACCAAATACTTTCTCTGTTGATAGTATTTTTTAAAACAAAATCGATATCATCCCTAAAGCCCATGTTCAGCATTTCATCTGCTTCATCCAGTACTACATATTTTACTTTTTGCAGGTCAATCGCTTTGCGTTCAATCAAATCTATCAAACGGCCAGGAGTAGCCACTACAATATGTACGCCTCTTTTTAAATTGCGTATTTGCATAGTTATAGATGCACCACCATAAACTGCTTCAGTAAAAAGACCTTTAGTATGTTTGGTGTAAGTAGCAAGGTCATTAGTTATCTGCAAACATAATTCCCTTGTAGGGCAAACTATTAATGCTTGCGGATGCCTTTCGTTAATATTGATAAGGTGTAATAATGGAAGCCCAAATGCCGCTGTTTTTCCGGTACCTGTCTGTGCAAGGCC
>JAYVUJ010000407.1:0-2414 GCA_043788035.1 Ferruginibacter sp.
TATCTAAGCGAGTTTGATTTTATATGGAACACTTTTAGCAAAGGCAGTGTATTGAAAGGCAGCTTTGACAAGTTTGTTGCAGCGGATAAAAATAAAAAAGGAACGGCTACAGTTGATGCCGCTTTTCTTGCTTCATTAGATGAATGGAGAAAAGAACTTGCCCAAAATATTGCACTGCGCAATGAAACGCTGAATGAAGATGAACTGAACTTTGTGGTACAGCAAACACTCGACCGTATTATTTTTTTACGCATTGCAGAAGACCGCGGCGTGGAAGAATATGGCCGGTTGAAAAACTTACTGAAGGGTGAGAACTGTTATCAAAACCTGTTCAGCTATTTTAAAGAGGCCGACAGCAAATACAACAGTGGCTTATTCGATTTTAAAAAAGACAGCATCAGCCGAAATACGGTAATTGATAATAAAACAATCAAAGGCATTATCACTGAACTGTACTACCCTGTAAGCCCGTATGAGTTTAGTGTACTTAGTGTAGAGATACTTGGCAGTGCGTATGAGCAGTTTCTCGGCAAACAAATAAAACTCTCCGCCGGCCACCGCGCCACAATTGAAGAAAAACCCGAAGTACGCAAAGCTGGCGGCGTTTATTATACACCGCAATACATTGTAGAATATATTGTAGAAAATACGGTTGGCAAATTAACAGCAAACAAAACACCGGAGGCCGTAGCCAAACTAAAAATTGTTGACCCCGCATGTGGCAGTGGCAGTTTTTTATTGGGTGCCTACCAGCATTTACTTAACTGGCATTTGCAGTATTATAAGCCTGAGTTTGAAAAACAAACTGCTATTGCGCAAAATAATAAAGACTATAACGAGAAGCAACGAAACGCCGCCATTAAAGAACGCAACAGGTTACCGCTAACACCAGATGGCAATTTAACCACCGCTTTAAAAAAACAAATACTACTGAATAATTTGTATGGTGTAGATATAGATACACAAGCCGTAGAAGTAACCAAGCTGAGTTTATTATTAAAGTGTATGGAAGGCGAAACCGGCAGCAGCATTACCGCAGAAATGCATTTTGGTGAACGTGTGTTGCCTACACTTGACAACAATATAAAAAGTGGTAACAGTTTAATTGATTTGGATTTTTATGATGGGCAGATAGATTTTGAGCCCGCATTGGAAAAGAAAGTAAAGCCCTTTAGCTGGCAGCAGGCTTTCCCTGAAATATTCGACCCGTCACTGCGAGGAACGAAGCAATCTGGATTTGATGTGGTGATTGGGAATCCGCCGTATGGAGCAGAATTACCTAAAGAAGTACAAACCTATTCTCTAAAAAAATACCAAAATGGAAATACTGACACTGCGGCACTTTTTATGATAAAAGCAAAAAGCCTTTTGAAATCAAATGGTCTGAATGGATTTATTATTCCAAAATCTTTTACCTATGCATCGAATTGGGCAAAAACAAGAAAAGAATTGTTAGATGATATAAGTTTAATTGTTGACTGCTCTAAAGTGTGGAAAGAAGTCAAACTTGAAATGACAATTTATATTAGTACGAATGATAAAAAAACAGACACTTTTATCTCTTGTATAAGAAAAGAAGAAAAAATTGTAACGGTTGGCAACATAAGTAAACAACTTTGTATTGATTTTGATTTTATTTTAAACGGAGTAAGCGATAAGGAAATTGCAATTGCATTACGAGTGCTAGATTCTTCAAAAAGAATAGGTAATTATTTGACAAATAAACGTGGCGGTATGTTTCAAAAATATTTGCAAAAGAGTGGGGATTATAACGCTTTAGGCGGAAAACAAATACAACGCTTTCATATTGCAACGTATATACCAAATCAAATAAGCAAAAAAAATGTAACAGCGCAACATGCCTTCATTAACGACAATAGTTTACTTGTACAAAATATAGTAGCTCATATCCAAAATCCATTTCCAAGAATTCAAATTATAGCAACAATTGCCGATTTAGAAACAGTAAAAAACTCTATCATTCTGGATACGGTAAATCAACTATCAAATACATCCGAATTGTCAAGCAAATATTTATTAGGTGTTTTAAATTCAAAAATCACAAATTGGTACACTTATCGTTTTGTTTTTGCAAACGCAATCAGAACGATGCATTTTGACAGCACGACAACAGACAAAATTCCATTACCCGAAATTAATTTATCAAATAAGCTTCACAAGACAATTCACGATGAAATAGTAAAACTGGTAGAAACCATGCTGCAATTGCAAAAAGATAAACAGGCAGCAACGCTGCCCAATCAACTGCAGCAATTAGAACAACGCATTGCCTACACCGATAATAAAATAAACGAAAAGGTGTATACGCTCTATGGCTTAACCGAAGAAGAGATAAAACTGGTGCAGGCAGTATGAAGTAAGGGTTGCCAACCTTTCAAAGGTTGGCAACCCTG
>JAYVUJ010000408.1:0-5623 GCA_043788035.1 Ferruginibacter sp.
ACAAAAAATCAGTAATAAACTGGCAGTTTAAAACAGCTGATGCAAGAATAAAGCTAAAGCGACTTTACCCGACAATTATAAATTGACATGACACTAGCACTTAAAGCATTAAAATAATATCGCCTTAAAAATATAAATAATTAGGTTAACTTTTTTATAGGTTAAGTTAAATGCTTAGGCCTAATGCTAATAATTTATTTCGCCACATAATTTCTAGCTAAAAAATGAATCCCACCTTACATTCTGTGTTCTTTCTGAAGTTTGATTAAATTAAAATTATATAATCATTATCATAATGTTACTAATGGGCACCTGCTAAAATTTAATAGTTTGCCCCTGTAGTTTTGCGCCTTAATTTATATACTAAGCCAGAACTAAAAAATGCAAGGATTCCTATACCTCCGTAAATTTATTATTGTTTGTTGTTGCTTATTGGCAATATGCTCCGGCTCTTTTGGTGGCAATATTAAGGGGCATGTTTATGGAAAAAATAATAGCGAACAATTAATTGGGGTTTCCATTATTTTGAATCCCTCCCACACAAAAACGGTCTCTGCTTTGGATGGAGGCTTCACTTATAAAAACCTCAAAGATGGGGTGTATACTTTACAATTATCCTATGTTGGTTACGAAACCTTA
Source organism: Ferruginibacter sp. (assembly GCA_043788035.1). GTDB lineage: Bacteria > Bacteroidota > Bacteroidia > Chitinophagales > Chitinophagaceae > Ferruginibacter. The sequence goes on from JAYVUJ010000408.1 coordinate 640, forward strand.
GATACCGCCATTGTTTTAAATGGCTCTTCAACGGGTGTACTTACTATTTACCTTGTACCAAAAACTGCTAACCTTTCCGGGGTTGTAATTACAAGTATCGGTAATGGCGGTACGGATGAATTTGCTAAACACAGGGAGCAAATGGCTAATAGTATTGTAAATATTATTTCAGCAAATTCTATTGCCCTTTCTCCAGATATTACGGTAGCCAATGTAATGCAACGTATCTCCGGTGTTTCCATCGAGCGGGGAAGTTCTGGCGATGGGCAATATGCCATTATTAGGGGCATGGATAAAAGATATAACACCACCCTGGTAAATGGTGTAAAAATACCTAGTCCGGATAACAGGAACCGGTATGTGCCTTTAGATATTTTTCCGGCAGAATTACTGGATAGGATTGAAGTAATAAAATCTTTAACGCCCGATATGGAAGCAGATGCCGCCGGGGGCGTTATTAACCTCGTAATGAAAAATGCGCCGGATAAATTTAAGATAGAAGGTAATATCGGCACCGGTTACAGCCAGTTATTCTTAAACAGGGATTTTCATAGTTTTTCAACCAGCACAGTACAAACAAAGTCGCCATCAGAAGTTACAGGCCCTGGTGTTTATGCAACCGTTGCCAACTTCCCTTATAATAATTTAGTTACTACTGCCGAACATCCGCCTATAAATAAAAATGCGAGCCTTACCCTGGGCAACCGTTACTTTAAAGATAAATTAGGCGCCATAATTTCAGGTAGTTTTCAAAATGCTTACAGAGGCAGTAATTCAAGTACTTTATTACAAAGCCCTACTGTACCGCCTGCTGTTGAGGGGCATTCGCAGCAACCTGCATTTTCTGATATTTATTCGCGGCAGTACAATTCACGCATCAGCCGTTCTGGTATTGAAATAAAAATTGATTATAATTTTAATGTAGCAAATTCTATCAGCCTTTTTGCGACCTACCTTCAACTAAATGAAAGAAGGGTAAGGCTAACCAGCGACTCTTTATTGGGAGGGTATTCTACTGCTGATAATTTTATCGGCTCCTATGCCATCTTTCAAAAAACAGAGACAAGGAGTGACCTGCAAAGTATTTACAATACTACCTTACAGGGTAAAAATAGCATTGCTACGCACTTAACTGCAGACTGGTCTTTAGTGCTTTCGAAGGCTAAGCGCCAAGTGCCGGACATTGCGCAGTTTTCCACCAGCCAAGGTGTAAACCCCAACACAAATGATGGCAGCTTTACTATTTCGCCACCTGTTGTACGAAACCAGTCCAGAGAGTGGATACACAATACGGACAACGATATTTCGGGCTACCTTAATTTTCATTTAAAACAACCTGTTGCAGGGCACAATGCGCTATTTGGCTTTGGGGGTATGTACCGCCATAAGCAGCGGGATAATTACGACAATGCCTACTCCTTAACACCTGTTAGCGACCTTAATTCCAACGATGAACAGTATGTTTCTATACCTGCTTCAAAATTTACTTTTATACCTTATAACGGTGCCTTAGGTAACGCTGCTGGCAACCCCGGCATATATACTTTTAATGAAAACGTAGGGGCAGCTTATGTGCAATTAAAATATACTGCCAACAAACGTATAGACGTATTGGGTGGGGTAAGGATGGAGCATACCCACCAAAATTATATATCTTCCCTGCCAGTTACTGTAGAAGGTAAATCTGCCGATATAAAGTACATTGATTTTTTGCCCAGCATACAAGCTAAATATGCTATTAATAGTAAAAGGGCAATTCGGTTTTCTTATTTCAGGTCTATTTTTCGCCCGGCCTTTGCAGACCTGATTGCATTTCCGGAAAGGGGTAGCTCCAACGATAGTTATGAAACACAAGGCAATCCGCATTTGCAGCATACGGTTATAGATAATGCAGATTTACGTTATGAAATTTTTGCTAAAGGGCTCGACCAGTTTATGGTTGGCGGGTTCTACAAGTTTATCAGCAACCCTATTGAATATGCTTTTACGCAAAGCGGATTTGGTGGCATCATACTTTCGCCTAATAATTTTGGCAATGCCACCAATTATGGTTTGGAAGTAGTTTTTAGGAAATACTTTGGTAACTTCGGGGTATCTGGAAATTATACGTTTACCCATTCTGAAATTAATTCAAAAAAGAATTATTATTATCAATCCGCGTCTGGCCAGGCAATTAATACCACGGTAAAAGAGCTACGCCCATTACAAGGGCAGAGTAGCCATATTGGTAACTTTTCTTTGCTATACAAAAATACTAAGCAACATATTGATGCACAAGTAGCCATAGTTTACACAGGTGAGCGAATAAATACCCTGTCTTTATATACCGGCCTGGATAATTGGGAAAAACCTACCATCAACCTTGACCTTTCCGTACAAAAAGAATTTCGAAAGCATTACATCATCTATGCAAAAGCCAACAACTTGCTCAACACCCCTTTTCAATTAATTATAAAACAGCCCAATACTAGTTACAGTGGAAAGTACAGGCTTCCTTTTCAAGAGAGTGCGCATTTTATAACGGTACAAAACGACCATTATTGCACCTCTTATTCAATCGGCTTTAAATTTAAATTTTAAAATAAAACAACTTCATCAACATGAAACAATTAAAAGTTACAGCCCTTGCAATTATGGCTGTCATCACCGTAGCTTCTTGTTCAAAAAGTGATACAGCTGCTGTATCACAGCCACAAATTCAGGTAGGGCAGCCTGTAAGTTCAGCCTCTCCTTTGTCTGGCTCTATAAAAGGCACTATGCTAAGCGGACAAGTTTATTCTGTAACCAGCGATGTAACTATTAACGCAGGCGATACGCTTTTAATACAAAAGGGTGTAACCATCAATGTGAAAAATGCAGCTACTTTTATAGTTAAGGGTACATTGGTAAGCTTGGGCACAAAAGATGCGCCTGTTGTTATTACCGACCCTTCAAGAGTAAAAACGTCCGGTAGTTCAACAGCTACTTCTGACTCTGCTTATGGAGGAGGATGGGCTGGCATATATTGTGATAAAACGTGCCCTTTGCTGGTTTTAAAATGGACACACCTTGATTTTGCCGGAGCAGGCATTCAAACAATACCTTTTACAGGACCATCTGTAGGCGACCAGTATTGTATTTATTTTGGTAACCCCAATGGTAACTTTATCCTTGAAGATTCCTGGATTTATGGTACCCCGGATGATGCCGTACGTTTTTATGGCGGGCATGTAAATATTATGCGCAACACACTGGAAAAATGCGGGGGCACTGGTGGTGATGGCTTTAATGCAAAAGGCGGTACCCAGGGCAACATGGCGTATAACCTTATTATTGGTGGAGCAACCAACGGTACCAAATCATCTAACGATGGCGGTATACAGCCCCAATGTATGATTGCTATGTACAACAACACTTATGTAAATGGTGGGCATAGAAACAGAGGTACTTATGGGGCAAGAGGCGGCTCTATAGAAGTGGAGAATAATTCAAGGGCATTGGTATACAATAACCTGGTAGTTAATTGCCGTTTTGGTGTAAGGATTGCTGGTGGAAATAATGTTACCGCTAAAGTTTACCTGGCAGATACAACAGGCCCACATGCTGGCGATGTTATTGCACAAACTGCTTACGGGTATAATTATTTTTATGCAGATTCAGTAAAATTAGCTAACCAGTTTTTACCTACTAATATTGCTCAGGCAGTGGTAACTAATCCACAGCCTAATGGCATACCTAACATGGCTACTTTTTTAGGAGCATCGTATATATTTGGTATGCAATACGACGGAACACCGCTGGTAGCACAAAACAATCCGCTTTTTGTAAATTATCCAATTCCAAATGCAAATTATCAAACGCAAGCATCTGTAGATACCTATAATTTTCATTTACAAAGCGGTTCGCCTGCTATTGGAAAAGGGTATCAATCATTTACACCAATAATGAACATTCCAATTGATGCAAACTTTGGTTCAAGTGGCATAACTGGCCCAGGAAAAGATATTGGTTGTTACCAGGCAGATGGTACCGGCAACCAACATTAATAGCACTTGTGCCAGTGCCGTTAAGTTGAGCGATAGTGTTTTTGCTTGCAGCAGATTAGCATAAAGCAAAGAGTATATTTTATCTTACGGTAATGTCATTTACATTTTTAAAAATAGAAAACCCGCTTTTTTTAAGCGGGTTTTCTATTTTTAAGTAACACCTTTTGTAAAAAGCAGGCATTGCAGCTAACCGATTGCAAAGTACAATAATAACAAAGGTTTTGAGATGTTGAATGCTTTTTGTTTGCTATGCTTTTTTGTAAAAAAACTTGTATTTTCCTTTATAAATTTAGCTTATCAGCGGCCTCTATGGTTGGTTTCCTCTTGCGTATTGGCTGGTAAATTTTATTAAGGCACCAATAAAAAAGTAAAACAGGTAGTTAGCAACTCGGGCGAAAACATCTGCATTGCCAATACGTAAAAAGTTATTACCACAACAGGGCAAATACACTTTTAATAAAATGGTATCTATCCGTAACTGCGGTTTGCCAAACTATCCACAGTAAGCAAGATCAGTTATCCCTCAAATTATAATACTATCTGTTCCGAAAACGAAAATTTGAAATACACAGCAAAGCAATCAAAATTGTAAACGACCAATCTTTACAAGCTTTTACAAGAGATTAGCTACAATGTTGGTTAATGAGGTTTTGTATTAGGGCCTATCCATTGCTGCTGAAAATAGATAAGCCGCATAAGGCTAAATAGGGGTAGGAAGCAAATTGAAAGGGTAGCACCTTTAGGTTTAGGGTATAATATAAACTTTTTTGGCTGAACAAATTCAAGGTTTAGTTACCGCAGAAATTACATTTTAATATTGAGCTATTTGGGTTTAAAAAAAGCAGTAAACTATATACTTCATATCATTAGTGTCCTAACGTTATAAGTGTAAGTTCTTTGAACATATTGGTATTAAAGGGTTTCAGGGGAATTATTTTTCAAACGATTTGAAAAATTTC
>JAYVUJ010000409.1:0-10044 GCA_043788035.1 Ferruginibacter sp.
GTAACGCCCAGCGAAGATCCGTAGGTGGTGTATTTATTTTTAGCATTGGTATATACGCGGTAACGTTCCTGCCCTTTGCTGGCTACAGTGCCTGCAGTTGCGTTTGCTGCCTGGGCGTCCCTGTTCCTGTCTACCATGGCTATTGCCGCCGCATTGCTGCCGATAGTTTCGCCAATTGGTACATATACTTGCACCTGGCCAAGGAAGCCATCGTACTGGCTGGTATATGCATCTAAATCTATAAACAATTTATTATCAAATAATACGCTTTTGTACCCAATTTCAAAAGAAGTGATTCCTTCAGGACGCCCGTCTGGCAGGGATCCAGGTATAAGGAGCGCTTTATTTGCCAATGCTGCCGCATCTGTATTGCCCGCTGCTTTTACTGTTGCGTTAAAAGCTGCTACAGATGTTTGTGTATAACTGTTATCGCGGTAGCCAAGGCCTTCATTAATTATCGGTAAGATGCCGACACGTTTTACACGCCCATTATTTACGTAAGATAACGCTTCAAACAAAGCCGGAAAACGATAGCCCTTCTGGAAGGTGAAACGGATATTATGTTTTTCATTGATGGTATACACGGCCGCTAAACGAGGGGTGAATGTAGTTTTAAAATCAGTGTTATGGTCTGCACGTACAGAGCCCCATAACTTTAATTTATCCTGAAGCAATGTTTTGGTTACCTGTACAAAACCACCAAATTTTTTGTAGTAGATATCGCTGCCGAAACTACCATCGGGCAATGGTGTGTTCCGGTCTGCTATCGGCCTTTTAAAATCTACAAAATTATTGCCATCAGGAATTAGCTGGTAGATGCGTGCATCACCGCCAATTAAAAGGTTAAAATATTTTACTTGTTTGGTTAAATCTAATTGCCCTTCGATGTGGTATAAATGGCTTTTTTGAACCAAAGCGGCGCCACCAGTTGCGGGGGCGTTAGGTATAGATTTTGATCGTATATCCCAATTATTGATTTTAATAATAGAATCTTTCAGGCTATTGAAACGAGCGGTACCAGGCTCTGCACGCCCAAGGTCTGCCGCTACACGTGCTGCCTGCGTAGCTTCCGCAAGGTTGGCTGAAGTTAACCCCCCATCATGGCTGGCCGCATAAGCTGTCAACGCATTTTTATATTTCGTTCCCCAGCTGTCAGGGGTCTTTGTATCTGTTGCACCGCCGGTGTATATATCTAAGTTATCAGCGAGTGGTTTTACATTATAGGAATTCCCTGAATTTTCTATTGAAGTGTATGCCTTAATAGTAAAGTTAGACCCCTTCAATTCTACCTGGTGGTTTTGCACAACTACGTTATCCAGCTTTATTTTATTGCCTCTTTGAAACACGCCATCCATTTGACCAATGCGGTAGGTGTACGTAAGCTGAAGGTCTTTATTAAATTTGTACACTAACCCAACATCCGCCTTTAAGTTAGCAACCTTGGGGTCAACAAGGTCTTTTTCCCAATAGCCGGTACGGGCAACGGTTAGGGTTTTATTTACCTGGTTATCAATTGTTAAGCCCCCTATAGAAACAGTGTTACTGCCTGCCAATGCATCATCGCCATATTTATTCCAGCCATCAAAGGCAATATTATTAGCCCCATTTAATGCACTGTATGCAGGGTTGGCTGTGTTACGGGTATTAGGGTTTTGATCGAGGCGGGTGTTGGATATCCAATCTACGCCGCGTAAATAACTACCGTTTATCTTAAAGGCGAATTTATTATTGAAAGCCTTTGCATAACGTATAGCGGTTTCTGTTAGCAGGCTTGCATCATGGTCAGGGTCGTTGCCAACGTGGTTTACTCCGGTGCGTTGAAACAAGCTTAAACCTTGTGTTGTAAAAGGGTTTTTTGTAATGAGGTTGCTCATGCCATTGATCGCATTCATACCATATAAGGCAGATGCCGCTCCTGGCGTAACTTCTATGCTTTGTATATCCAGTTCTGTAGGCCCGATGGCATTTCCTAATGGCACGCCCAAAGTAGCTGCCTGCATATCAATACCATCTACCAGTTGCATAAACCTAAAGTTGTTCGGTATATTAAAGCCCCTGGTATTAGGTACTTTAAAAGTGATGGAAGATGTGGTAAGCTGTACGCCTTTTACATTGCCCAACGCATCGTAAAAAGATGCGGCTGGTGTTTCTTTTAAAGAACGGATATCGAGCTTTTCAATACTTACCGGCGACTTCAATATTTTTTCTGAGCCACGGCTTGCAGTTACTACTACTTCATTGGCTAAAAAAGTTTGGGTATTTAATTGTATAGCCAGTGTAGCATTGGCGTTCCTTATTTCAATTTCCTGTGGCGCAAAACCAATAGAGGTTATCACCAGCTTAAAAGGGAAAGCCCGGTTTACAACTAATGAAAACCTTCCTGTAGTATCGCTGGTAGCGCCTATTTTGGTGCCTTTAACTACCACGCTGGAGCCGGAGAGGCCTTCGTGGCTTTCGCCTACTACCCGCCCACTTAAAATAACCGTGCCATTAAGCTGGGCCGCTGCTGCCAACGGCAGTATAAATAATAGTATCAATAATTTTCTCATCGCTGCGTAATTTTTGTTTTGTGTTATGCCTTATTTGTTGGGTAATAATTTACTATTTATTGTGATGCTTTTTAATTGCATTAAGCTTTTAACAACATCGGCAACTGCTTTGTATATTTCTTTCCATATAAAAAATTGTGAAACAGTCTATAATTTTAATAGACTAAATACTTAAAAAAATTTACGTTAATAAATGTAGTACCGCTTTTACCAAAGTATTGATGCTGGTTAAAATTACCAACGAGCCTACCAGCATAAACATTGTTTTTAAAGGCAGCTTTCCAACCAGCCTTGCAGCAATTGGAGCCGCAATTAGCCCGCCAATTATTAATCCAGCAATCTGTAAGATGGGCATGTTCTTTAATAAAATAAAAAACGTTATGGAACTGGTTAGTACTACAAAAAATTCTGCCAAACATACGGAGCCAATAACATACCGTGGGCTTTTGCGCTTAGCCATTAAAGTACTTGTTACCAATGTGCCCCAGCCACCGCCGGCAAATGCATCCATAAAACCACCTGCCGATGCAAGCCATCCAGCCTTCTTCACTTTATCTGCCGCGTTTCTTTTTACAAATGCTTTTTTTATGATAAAGTAACCAAGGTAAAGCGTGTATACTGATAAGGGTATTTTTACAGTATCTGCATATTTTTGAAAAAAGAAAGCACTTACCGCACCAAGCCCGGCCCCAATTACGCCCGGTATTACAAGGGCCCTGAATAATTTTTTATTGATATTGCCAAACCGGTGATGGCTATAGCCAGATACGCCACTAGAGAATACCCTGGCCGAATGCACCTGGCTGCTTACCAATGCTGGAGGCACGCCTGTTGCCAATAAAAAAGTAGTGGAAATTGTGCCGTAACCCATGCCTAGCGACCCATCGGCCATCTGCGCTAAAAAACCTATCAGCAGCATAAGTAAAAATGCAGGGGTATCAATATTTTTTGTAAGGGTAGATAGTGCTGCAGGCAACTCATTAAAAGGAATGTAAGATAATATTACATGCCCAATTATCATCAACAAAAAAACAGCAAGGCAATACAATACAATCCTTGGCCAGCGTTTTTGTTCGGGCTTATTAATATCTTCCAGCATGGCACCTTTGGCTACCAGTACTTTTGTTAACTCGTTTAGTTTTTTAACTTTTTCATCAAAATTACCGTTGATGTTATTCCTAATGACCTGCACATTTAATAAAACGCTTTCCATTTCATCAGGTATCATATCGCCAATTACTTCTTTAAGCCTTTTAGCCACCGTGGGCGATTTCCCGTTGGTAGAAATAGCAATTTTAAGGCTGCCCTTTTGCACAATAGACCCGAGGTAAAAATCGCATAGTTCAGGCTTGTCTGCTACATTTACCAGTATGCCTCTTTGCTTTGCATCGGCAGCTATACTGCTGCTGATCACCGGTTCATTTATGGCTGCAATGGCAATGTCGATGTTGTCGAAATCGCTGATATGATACGGTTTTTCCAGTAAAGTGAGCGTGTAATATTGATGGGCAAGTGTTTTAATTTCATCGCTTATTTCGGTTGCCACCAGCGTAATTTTTGCCGCAGGCGAGTTGGACAAGATAGCCCTTAATTTTTCCATGCCTACGTAACCGCCGCCTACTATTAGTACGCGTAATTGTTTAAGCTTCAAAAAAACAGGAAAAAGTTCGTTCTGTTCCTGCAAGGTGGTAGTTGCCATCGCTGCAAATATATATAATCCCTACTAAATTAGTGGACTACTATACATATTTTTTTCGTTTAATTCAAAATTGTGGAATTTTCGTCCCGGTTACACAAATAGCCATTGGGGCATTATAGGCAGCCTTTCCACCGCAGGGGATCCAACCCTTTTACATTTGTGGGGCATCGCTATTTAACTATTATATACTGAGCTTACAAAAGGGCATCCCTCCTTTCATCCGGGCAGCCTAAGCTTTTCAAATCTATCCTTGCTAAACTTATATACAGGTGTTTTTAGTACGCACGGTTTATCATCACAATTAATCTTCCTCAGTATAAACAAAAGCAGGCGGCTTGCTTTTTACTGTTTCGATAACATCGCCTACTTTAATAGTACCAGTTTGTTTGTACAATATATTTTGCCCAAAGTATATCTTGTTATTTTTCATTCGGTAACTGGCGAGCGTTTTTAAAGGTTCTTTTGCTTTAAGCGCTGTGCTTTGGTTAATGGTGGTAAGCACACAACGGGCACACAGCTTTACGCCATACAAATCAATATTATTTACCAAAATGTGTTCCATAGTATCTTCATCGTAAGGCAAGCCACCGGTAAAAACAATATTGGGCCTAAATCGGTCCATTGGTAAAGATTCCGGCATCCGCTTGTTCAAATCATCCAGCGATGCTTGCCCAATTATAAGTACAGGGTAACCATCCGAAAAACTGGTTACTTCATCCTGGCGTGCATATCGCCCATCTACTTTTCGCTTTTCGCTGTCGGGCATATATACCAACCGGCAAAGCATGTTTAATTTAGCAGATAGCCACTTATCCGCCTCCTCGCTTACATACTGCGCCTGGCATTCATCATCCCAAACTATTACCTTGCTGGTAGCTGCAGGTGCGGGTTGTAAAACGGTGCTTATTTTATCTGCAATATTATTTTTGTTGTAAATGATAAGTTCCTCCTTTACGATAGCAGCCTGCAACAAGCTCATTGACGGATGCTCCCTTTGAGTGAGGAAATTATTATTGCTGTCCACTACCATCCATCTTCTATCATATTGCAAGCCCCTATCGGTTAATTGTGCCGATTGAACTTCAAAACCGCCTAGCGATTTTACGGGATAAATATATAGTTGGCTGATGGTGTACATGGTTCAAAGATGAGAAATATTTTGGGATAATTACAATTGTAAAGAGTATAAAGTCAAGTACTTCTATTTATTTATACACTAAATAATTTAGTATTTAAATCAATTCAAATGCCTACTTTCATTCAGGTTAATCAATCGGTAAATCTAAAACAATAAGCCCTATAAAATTAAAAGCCTTGAACAACATAAAATTATTTGAGAGCATTAAAACACGCAGCAAGTGGAATGCAGAAGCTGAAAAATGGCATTTTAGTATTGTTGATGTTATAGTTGCACTGACAGCTACTGAGAGGCCAAGAAAATATTGGAGTGATTTAAAAACGAAATTAAAAAAGAAGGAAGTTAACTGTCCGAAAAAATCGGACACTTAAAAATGATTGCTGAAAATGGCAAATTAAGGCTGACAGATACTATTGACATTGAACAAATTTTTCCATTGATTCAATCTATACCCTAACCAAAAGCAGGACCCTTTAAATGACGGCTGGCAAAAGTTGGTTACGAAAGGATACAGAAAACGCAGTACCCTGAAAAAAGCATCAACGGTTCTATGGAAAATTATTTAAAGCTCGGCTACAGTAAAGAATGGACCAATCAGCGTTTGAAAAACATTGAAGTAAAAGACGCCTGGCAGATGGGTGGGATACCTGGGATATTAAAAAAAGAGCATTTGCTATACTCATCAATATTATTACCCAAGCATGGGGCAGTAAAAGCGTAAAGGGATACAAACACTATAAAGACCTTAAGGCAGAAAATTTAAGGGATAATAAGGCCAACGTTGAATTGGTATTAAACTTGCTTGCCAAAGCAACAACAACTGAAATTTTAAAAGAGAAAGCAATTACGACTTTTGATAAAAATAAAACAATCGCATTGCAAGAAGGTACAATTGCCGGTGATGCACGAAAAACAATTGACGCCAAGACCGGTAAAAAAGTAGTGAGCGAACTACATGCGAAACAGTTAAAGGCAGAAAAGAAAAATGTAGACTAGCAGTAAAACAAACGCCAATATATCAATTAAATATATTGGCGTTATACTTTTTTTACACCAGCAGTTACATAGAAGCAACATACTTTCTATAGGAAAAATCACCGAAGCTTTCCTTCTCCTTCCGCTCTGTTTTAAATGCAGCAAACAAACCATCTAACTCACGTAATATAGCCGTTTCATCAAGGCTTTCTTTATACAAAGTATTTAATCTTTCCCCTTCATTATCACCACCAATATGCAGGTTATAATGCCCGGGGGCGGTACCTACAAAACCTATTTCCGCAGCATAAGGCCTGGCGCAACCATTGGGGCAGCCAGTCATGCGCATAATAATATCTTCGTCATTTAATTGGTATTTTTCCAGTATCGGTTCTATCTTAGAAATAAGCGTTGGCATATACCGCTGCCCTTCTGCCAAAGCCAATGGGCAAGTTGGTAAAGCAACACAGGCAATAGCATTTTTACGTGCATGAGATGCGGTATCCGTATGTTCCAAAATTTTAAACCTTGCTAATATTTCATTGATAGTTTCCTTATCCGCATCCGCCACATCGCTTATGATCATATTTTGGTTAGAGGTAAATAAAAAGTTTGCCTTATCCGTTCTTGCCACTTCAAGCAATGCCGTTTTTAGTGCCAGCTTTTCATCATCCAGCACACGGCCATTTTCTATAAACAATGTGTAATACCAAAGCCCAGCCTCATTCTGCAACCAGCCATAACGGTCGCTACGCTGCGTAAACCCGTACGGGCGGGCAGGCTCTAACTTAAAGCCAGTACGGCTTTCCACTTCTTCCCTGTATTTATCAACGCCCATAGTATCGAGCGTATATTTTAATCTTGCCAGCTTTCTATCGCTGCGGTTGCCAAAATCCCTTTGCACAGTAAGCACTTCATAAATGGTTTTCATCACCTTTTCTTCTGTATCTGTAAAGCCAATTACCGTACCCAACCTTGCATACGTTTGTGCGTTACCATGGGTAGTAGACAAACCTCCGCCAATCGCAATGTTAAACCCTTTCAATTCATTGTTTTCAATAATGGCTATCAGTCCAAGGTCGTTGGTAAAAAGATCCACATCATTGTTTGGTGGTATAGCTATGCCTATCTTAAACTTTCTCGGCAAGTACCTATCCTGATATAACGGGTCAATTTCCTCTTCCTTTTTTTCTGCTATCTTTTCATCTTCCAGCCATATTTCATAATAGGCTTTTGTCTTAGGCATCAGCAACGTACTTATCTTATCCGCATAAGCAAATACTTGCGCATGTAGTGGAGATTCGCCAGGGTGAGAGCTACAAGCTACATTACGGTTAATGTCGCCGCAGGTAGCAATAGAATCCAGATTAGCTTCGTGAAATGATTGTATGGTTGGGCGCACTTTTGATTTTATCAGCCCATGTAATTGTATGGTTTGGCGGGTAGTAATTTTAATAACGCCGGTACTGTTATCCAACGCAATTTCGTTGGCAGCAATCCAATTTTTAGCGCTGATAAAGCCACCTGGCAAACGAAGACGTATCATAAAAGTATATAGCCTATCCAGTTTTTTTTCCGATCTTTCTTCACGCCTGTCACGGTCATCCTGCTGGTACATGCCGTGAAATTTTATTACCGCCGTATCATCTTCACGGATGGCGCCGGTAATCTCATCTTGCAAGCTTTGTTCAATAGAGCCACGAAGCCCATCGCTTGCCGTTTTAATTCTTTCTATTGCGGATAAATTATTTTTGTCTGACATAATTGTATATTTTGGCTTTTTCCATATTAAACCTGGAAAAGTTGTTATTTAATGAACCATTATCCAAGCTAAAACCTTGCTGCTAAATACATTTTTTGCCCACACTAATACAGCAGCCATGTGGATCTTCATTGGCGTCGCACTCTTGTACTTTTGTTTTCAGGGATCTTTTACCACCTGTTGTAAAAACAATCACGAAAAGAATTTCACACCACTAATACCAAAGTCCCCCAATCTTAAAAAGTTAGCACATCAGCTAATTAAATCAATAAACGTCTTTCTCATACCTGCCTTCTTCTTCCATCAAATTTAAATATGCCCTTGCTTCTTCACTCGTTTTATTGCCTTGTTCCTGAATAATTTTTAGCAATGCATTTTCAACGTCAACGCTCATAGGGGCTTTTTGCCCGCATATATAAAATGATGCGCCGCCATCCAGCCATTGAAATAATTCAGCGGCGTGTTTAAGCATTTTATGCTGCACATAAATCTTAAAATGCTGGTCTCTTGAAAAAGCTAAATTGATGTTGTTAAGTACGCCTGTTTCAAACCAGTTCTGCATTTCCGTCTGGTATAAAAAGTCGCTTGCAAAATGTTGTTCTCCAAAAAACAACCAATTTTTTCCGCTGGCACCGGTAGCGTCACGCTCTGCTAAAAAAGAGCGGAAAGCTGCAACGCCCGTACCAGGACCAACCATTATCACATCTTTATCTTCTGCCGGCAGGCGAAACCTTTTATTTGGCTGCACAAAAAAATTCTGTTGGGCATTCACTTCTATCTCACTTAAATAACCTGTACATAAGCCAACCTTTTGCTGGTCATTAATAACGAATGTATCTTTTACCGCCAGTACATGCACCTCGCCATCATGCGCCGCCGGAGAAGAGGCAATGGTATACAGCCTTGGTGAAATTGCATTCATCTTTCCAATCACTACTTCAAACGCTGCCGCATCTTTTACAGGATATATTTTCAACAGGTCCAGCAAATCCATTTTTGTTGCGGGGATATCATGACCTGTTATTTCGCCGTATTGTTTTACCAAACGCTCTGTTAAAAACAGGATATTTATTTTATGTTTTAATAAATCGTAAATGGTTGTCTCCTCATCATGGAATAAGATTTTTTTTGCTCCATCCGCTTTAGCAACTGCAATAATTTCTTCTACTATTAAAGTGGGGTTTTCTGGCACAATGCCTACGGAATCCCCACATTGGTATTGCACGCCTTCAGCAGCAATTTCTATGTGCCAGGTCTCTTTGTTAGAACCTCTATCGTTTAAATTTATTTTTGTAAGTACGGTACCGGTATAAATTTGCTTGCCCGTTTTTTTAAGGGCAATAGTTGGAGCTGCAGTAGTTACTGATGATTGCTGCAATGCTTTCAACACAGTATCAAACCAGCTTTTTGCTTCTACATCATACTCTACATCGCACTTTTGCATCGGTGCAATGCGGTTGCCTCCGAGCTTTAATAATTGTTCATCTACCTCTTCACCGGTTTTACAAAATAGCGGGTAAGACGTATCTCCAAGCGCCAGCACACTGTATTTCAGCTTATCCAGCTTAAAGCCATTCTGGTGAATATGGTCGTAAAACTTTTTTGCCGCAGCAGGTGGCTCACCTTCGCCGTGAGTGCTTACAATGGCTAACAAATATTCTTCTTTGGGCAAATCTGCAAGGCGGTATTGATCCATGCCTACAACCTTTGTATTGATTTTATTATGCTTTGCCTGAGTAGCAAAATCGGTAGCCAACCTTTTGGAATTACCAGTTTCGGTACCATACACAATAGTTATTTTACTAACTGCTGGCGTTGCAATAACATCCGCAACTACTGTAGGTGTGCCTAAGCCCAGTTGTGTTTTAACCACACCGTTTAGGTAGCCGTTCATCCATATCAATTCGTCTTTGCTTGAAGC
>JAYVUJ010000410.1:0-16275 GCA_043788035.1 Ferruginibacter sp.
ACCCCCTTTAGGATATACTATTATTATAATCTTCAAAAGCGAATCAATTTGTTAGGTATAGTACTATTTTTTAGGCCATTTTGCCAATGCAAAATCAACTGCGGCTGTTGCATGCAATAATGTGGTATCAAAAACTGGCACCCTGCAATCAGCTTGTTTAATCAACAAAGGAATTTCTGTGCAGCCCAAAATAATACCTTGAGCCCCAAGCCCTATATATTTTTCAATAATACCCAGGTATATTTTTTTTGTTGCGGGCAATAATAGCCCTTTACCTAACTCGTTGTAAATACTATCGTTAATGGCTTCCATTTCCATTGTACCCGGAGTTATTACTTCAATGCCTTGCTGTTGCAACCGTTGTGCATAAAAGCTGGCTTGCATGGTATATTTTGTACCTAATAAAAGTACGCTGCTTATTTTTTTTTGTTGTATGCCCCGTAATACCACATCAGCAATATGCAATACCGGGATATCAATTGCAGCCTGTACCTCAGCCGCTATAATGTGCATGGTGTTGGCGCAAAGCAACATGCAATCCGCGCCCGCAATGGCAAGGTTTTTTGCTGCCGTAGAAAGAATATTTTCTATAGATTTCCAATCGCCTATTTTAGTAAAGGCTGCCACTTCCTGAAAATTTACTGAGTACAGCAATAGCTTTGCAGACGTATTGCCGCCAAGCCTTTCATTAGTTGTTTCGTTGATAATGCGGTAATAATCTATGGTGGAAACCCATGAGGTACCACCTATGAGGCCTATAGTTTTCAATTGAGTTATAAGTTATCAGTGATGAGTTATAATTTTTTAAGGTTGGTAGTAAATATTAATAGCTACAGCTTTAATTATTTATTGCACTAAAATTTTGCTTTCCGTTTCTATTATTTCATTACCCATGGCGGCTTGTTTCATTTTGTAGGTTGTTTCGTGGCCGAGATATTTTTCAATCCATTTTTCTACAAAATAAATTAGCGGTGTTAGTATGATGGCCATGGTAAATTTATAAGTATAATTTACAAGACAAATTGCCAGCACTAATTGCCAGCTCCATCCTTTGCCAATTTTAAAAGCAATAAAAAGCACAATAAAACTATCTACCAGTTGAGAAATTAAGGTAGAGCCTGTTGCCCTTAGCCACATTTTTTTTTCGCCGGTATATTTTTTTATTTTATGAAAAACAGTTACATCCACTACCTGGCTTACTAAAAATGCTATCAGGCTGCCCAAAATAATCCACATCCCCTGCCCAAAAATTCCATTAAATGCTTTGTTCATATCCGGTATGCCATCCTGCATACCAGAGCCATACCAAAAATCTGCAGGCGGTACGCTCATGCCAAAATAAAACATAACAAACGCGTAGGTAATTAACGCAACAGCAATATAAGATATCCTCCTTACTGCTTTGGGGCCATAAAACTCGTTCACAATATCCGTCATCACAAACTCCAGCGGCCACAGTAATACCCCACAGGTAAGGTTAAACGAAAGTGCCTTTTGCCCAAACAGTGTAAAGCTCGATGGTTGAAGCCCAAGCAATTTTTCAAGCGAAAATATTTTACCACCGATGCATTCTGCTATTAAAGCGTTGGCAACAAAAAACGCGGTAAATACTACAAAAAGCTTGGTGGGCTTATCTTTCAGTATATTTAGTATCATTTATTATAAAATAAAATGGTAAAATATTTGGGCTAATAAAAAGAAAAAGTTAACCCATATCAGCCATGTTGTTACTTTTTGTTGCTGCTTGGTTAGGAACAACACCAGCATAAAAATGTTTAAAATAAAATTTACAATTATAGCACCGTAGCCAAGTATTACAAGCATACTCACCAATGGCCGTAATTGTATGGCTCCATTAAAGTTACCATCTTTTTTATGGGCCTGTTCTACAAAATTCAAAAATACCGCCAGTACAAAACAGCAGTTACAAATAAAAACAACCCGTGAAAAAAAACGCATACTTACTTATTTTATGATGCCAATATTTGAGTTATACTTGTTTGCCTGGCAACATGGGCACAAACGAAAAATTCTCGAGCGTTTCTTCACTGGTGCTGCCATCTGCATTTTTAGTAATGCGCAACATACGCTGGTGTTCATTTTCAATGACCGAGTTAAGCGGTATAATCATTTTGCCGCCGGTTTTTAATTGCGCTATTAACTTAGGTGGCACCATTGGTGCTGCTGCTGTAATAATAACTTTATCAAAGGGAGCATAGGTTGGCAAGCCTTCAAAACCATCCCCGTAAAAAAATTTCAGATTAAGGTATTTCGATTTAAAAATATAATTCCTTGTTTTTTCAAACAGTCCTTTTTGCCTCTCAATAGTAAATACTTTGGCACCCATCTCTGCCAGTACGGTAGCCTGGTAAATACTGCCAGTACCTATTTCAAGGATTTTATCAAGAGGCTTTATCTGCAATAATTGTGTTTGGTAAGCCACCGTATATGGCTGCGAAATAGTTTGCCCTTCGCTAATTGGGAATGCCCGGTCTTCATAAGCAATCTCATCAAAAGCACTATCCAAAAAAAAGTGGCGTGGTATGTTGTTCATCGCTGCCAGTACGGCTTCATCAGTAATTCCTTTCTCCCGCAAAATGTCCATCAATTTCTTACGCAAGCCTTTGTGGCGGTATGTATCTTCGTATTTTCTCATAGAAACTGACTGGTGCGTTATTTTACTGTTGCACAGAGATTATTTTTTTAAAAGATAGCTATTATATACAATGTTGCATTTAACCTGGTTTGTTACAGCAAATATAACTTGTTGCTCAATATTATCCAGTTGTTTAAAGGCTATCGATTTAAAATTACTTAAGTTGCAATTAATTATAAGTTGGCATGTGCTGGTCAAAAAAGGCATTTACAGCGGCATTCCAATTGTTGATCAAATCATTCCTATTTTGGTTAAGGGAAGCATTGGTAGCATTAAAATTTTTTACGCCGTTATTTACATCTTTCACGCCCTTGTTAAAGGCATCTACTTCCTCTTTAGTATGATCAGATTTTTTATCGAATTCTTTTTGCATTTTACCAAAAGCTTCCTGCTTCAATATATAATCGGATAGCGTTGGAATTTTATTTGAAGCCTCCATTACATAAAATTCGAGCAAGTGCTTACAGCTTGTTACTAATGAATTATCTTCTTTAAAAGGTTTTGTTGTATCCAGCTTTATAAGCCCGTTTTTTGCATATTGCAAAAGCGTATTCCGGTTTTGTTCTATGCCATTAATGTTCTTTTTTTCGATGGCATCCAGTAAGTACGCACCTTGTTTATAGCTTTTGAAAAATATTAAATAAACCGGATGGTAATAGTTGCCTGTTTCTGCTACCTGGCCCATCATATTTTCCAAATCATCTTTTGCACCAGTTATAAGGCTTACGTTATGGACCGCGGCAAACTTTGTTTCTTCAACGTGCAAGGCGGCACTGGCTTCGTCCATTTTTTTATCAACCATTTCTTTGGCCAGCAAGTAGGCTTCCATCAAGTCGTACGATTGCTCAGATATTTCCTGCATATTCACAATCTTGCTATAATCTTCATTTAAGGCATTGTAATACAGCTTCATGAAAGATACAGCCGAATCCCGATAAGATTTATCATTTTTAAACGAGGGCATACCGCTAATATTCATTTTGCTTTCCTGTATCTCATCCAGCAACTTTTCTTTAAGCGCTGTTACTTTTTTTTCTTTTTTTCCGTGAGAAGAAGCACTGTTGTAGGCTAAAAATCTTTTGGCGATTGTTTGGTGCTGCTTGCTTATAAAACTCATGTAAGTACCTGCATTTTCAAAATCCTGTGCCATAGCATTGATAGCAGCAATTAATAAAATTAGTGTAAGGCAACTAGAAATGTACAATTTATTCATGTTGGTTTTGGGTTGGTTAAAATGGGTAAAAAATAAATATAGTTTTTTTTATTGAAGCCAATCCTGCATAATTTTATAGCACTCAGCAATATAACCATCCTTTTGCAGCCGTGTAATATTTACTTCGTTGATGGCTTTGCTTTGTTCGGTAATTACCTGCTGGCGTTCGCTATCAAGGCTGTTGTTACTTGCCAAGAGGTTGTTTGCTGTACGGTTTCTTTTATCTTCTATAAGGTTATACATGCTTTTAATTTCCTTATAATAATTGCTGTAACCAGCCCATTGCAGTGGGATATTTTTTGTGCCATCCATACTTTTATAACAGGCAGCAAATTTTACGATTGCTTTAAAATCGGCATCAGCATTTACTCTTTCGTTACTTTTTATTTTAAGTGGCGCAAAAATAATAGGGGGCAATGCATCATAAATAGCCACTTTTGAATTATCTGGCTGCAAGGCAGATATAGTACCCTTTTCCCGGAACTTATCCATGGCATACATGTCAGGCAATTCAATATCCGGCAGCACTCCTTTCCATTGGGTTGTAGTACCATCTACCCGATAAAATTTACCATCGGTAACCTTTACATAACTATCGTATTTTTTAGTGGTAGAAAAGTCGCCCGTTGTATCCATCGGCAAAATTAATTGTTCGGTACCCTTGCCATAAGTGGGGCTGCCAACAATTAATGCACGGTGATAATCCTGCAGTACCGCCGTTACCAATTCGGATGCAGAAGCGCTCATCGTGTTTACCATTACCAGCATCGGCCCATCGTAAATAGTGCCACGGTTAGGGTCTTTTAAAAAATGTACTTTGCCTGCTTTATCTTTTGTAGAGGTTAGCGGGCCTTCATTTATAAAAATGCCTGCCAGCTCCAGCGCTTCGCCTAACGATCCGCCGCCATTGTACCTCAGGTCAAGTATCAGGCCTTCAATAGAATCTCTTTTTAGTTTCATCACTTCCTTCGCCACATCATTGGAGCAGCCGTTACCGTTTTGTTCATCGCCTTCTTTTACATAAAAGCCTGGCAAGGTTATATAACCTATTTTTTTTGCGCCATGTAACAAATAGCTTTTTACAATTCCTTCTTCGTTAGTAATTTTTTCTTTGCCAAGCACGGCAGTTTTTTGTTGCCCGCTAAGCGTACGGACGGTTACAGAAATTTTTTCAGTACTGCTTCCGCTGAATATTTTAGACAGCTCCTCAATGTTTGCATCGGCTAATTCCAATGCAGGCTTATCACCAGCCTTCATTTTTATAATTACATCGCCTTTATGCAACTCACCATTGCGCCACGCAGGGCCGCCAGGTACCAAATAGGTAATTGCCCATTCACCCTTGTCGTTTTCATCCATTTCAAAACCAATAGAAAACTCCAGCCCACTCATTTCCGTGTCAAAATCACTTTTTGTATCGGCGTTCATATACTCGGTATGCGGGTCGTAACACCATGTTATGGCAGCTAAATATTCGTCTGCCATTTCCTTGGCCGATGATACTAAGGATGCCAGCTTATTTTGTATAGCAGATAGTTCTTGCTTTTTTACCTGTGCCCTAGCTTTTATTTCGAGCGCAGTAAAGTTGGCTGGCTGCTGTGGGTTGCTGGCGGGCAGTTTGCTTGAATCCATCGATAAATCAGTTATGGAATGCAGCACTTTCCATTTTAAATATTTTTGCCAGCGCAGATAACCTTCCTGGTTGTTGGCTGCGTAATCAGCAAACGGCCAACTAAGGTTATCTGGTTTTGAAAAATCCAAAGGCTTTGATAGTATAGCTGTGATATTACTATCTGCCCTTGCTAAACTTAATTTATATAGTTGACTGCTTTTATTAAAAAAAGCCCATCCTTTGCCCATTAATTCCTCATCAATAGTTGTGCTATAAAGGCTAAGTTGTATAATCTCTGTTTTGGTAAAAATAATTTTATCATCGTCCAGCATTTCCATCCAACGATTGTATAATATAGTGGCAGCCGCATCGTTCCATTGAATTGGCTTGTAATGGTTTTGCTCTAAAAAGCGCCGCAGCACCAATGTTTTTTGATGAAGAGGCTCTGTACCGGTTTGCTGTGCGCTTGCAAAAAGGCAAAGCACCAGCATGGATTGAAGTAAAAGTAGTTTCATGTATTGTGTTGGTAAAATAGCGGGATGCTAATCTGGCTGCAATATAAAAAAATGTCAGGAGCTTACCCCTGACATTTTAACAACAATGCTTTATATCTTAAAACGCTTGATTATTTTAGTTGCATCTCACTCACCATCCGTGCAATTTTTTCAGCTAACAATGTATCAGCCGCTTCAAAACCTTCCGCATTATCCAGCTTTGAATTAACGCTGAAATAAAACTTAATTTTTGGTTCTGTTCCACTTGGCCTTGCAGATATTTTTGTGCCATCATTCAATAAAAATTGCAGCACATTGCTTTTCGGCAAATCAATAGGCTTGCTCTCGCCCGTCTGTAAGTTTTTACCCACCTGCAATTCGTAATCCAGCAGCTCTGCCACAGGTACGCCATCAATTGTTTTTGGCGGGTTGCTGCGGTAGCCTTGCATCATGTCTTCAATTTCTTTTGCCCCATTCATTCCTTTTTTGGTAATGCTTACAAGGATTTCTTTATACAAGCCATATTGCACGTAAAGGCCTATCAATTTGGCATACATGCTGCTGCCTTTGCTTTTTTCATAAGCCGCCATTTCGCAAAGCAATGCTACTGCGCTTATCGCATCTTTATCACGGACTTCATCACCTATCATCAGCCCAAAGCTTTCTTCGCCGCCTATAATATAATTTTCTTTTCCTTCTTT
The DNA here is from genome assembly GCA_043788035.1 of Ferruginibacter sp. Lineage (GTDB taxonomy): Bacteria > Bacteroidota > Bacteroidia > Chitinophagales > Chitinophagaceae > Ferruginibacter. Next base: position 6,677 of record JAYVUJ010000410.1, read on the forward strand.
TTCTTTAATTAAAGAAGCAATCCATTTAAAGCCTGTGAGTACATTATAGCAGGCAATTTTGCTTGCTTTGGCCACAGCATCGATCATACCAGTGGTTACAATTGTCTTTACCACCATATCGTTTGGCTGGTTGATGCCTTTAGTCTTTCTGGCTTCAATCATATAATTAAAAGCCAGTACCGCGGTTTGATTGCCATTCATCAGCACCCATTCGCCTTTAGTACTTTTTACGCCAATGCCTACACGGTCGCTATCCGGGTCGGTGCCCAGCAAAATATCTGCATCTAGTTTTTTAGCCAGTTCCAGCCCAAGGCTCATCGCTTCCTTCTCTTCAGGATTAGGAAAAACTACTGTAGGGAAATTACCATCCGGCTTACTTTGTTCTTCAACAATATGCACATTATCAAAACCAAACTTTTTTAATATTTGGGGCACCAGCATAATGCCCGAGCCATGTATGGGCGTGTATACAATTTTAAGCCCGTGCTGCGCTGCACATACATCCGGGTAAACGCTTAAGCCATTTGCCATGGCTAAATACAGTTCGTCCATATCTTTGCCGATAGCAGTTATATTTGCTTCGCCCCCACTCCACTTCACATCATCTACAGAGGCAATTTTATCAACTTCAATAATTACATTTTCATCATGCGGCGTAACCATTTGCGCGCCATCATCCCAATAAGCTTTATAGCCATTGTACTCTTTCGGATTGTGGGATGCAGTGCAGACCACACCACCTTTACAGCCTAAATTACGGATGGCGAAACTAAGCTCCGGCGTTGGGCGCAACGATTCAAACAAATAAACTTTAATACCGTTAGCAGCAAAAACATTGGCTGTTGTTTCAGCAAAAAAACGGCTGTTATTTCGGCAATCGTGTGCAATGGCTACTTTAATTTCACCATCAAAACATTTTTTTAAATAGTTAGCGTAGCCTTGCGTTGCCATCCCTACGGTATATTTGTTCATGCGGTTGGTGCCTATGCCCATAAGGCCACGAAGGCCTCCGGTACCAAATTCCAAATTTTTATAAAAGGCATCCGCTAATTCATCGGGATTATCTTTTTGCATTGTAACAATGGCATCCTTTACAGACTGCTCATAATTACCAGATAGCCAGTTATCAATTTTTTGTTGAATGTTTTTATCCATTGTTTTTTTATTTACTTCTTCAAAAATAAATGTTTCGTAGCCCAATAATACCAGTAAAATATTATTTTTGTTTTTTCGGACCAAAATTTAATGGCTATTGAAAACACTTGAACAATATAAAAACAAAAGTTGGGCTTTTAAAAAAAAGATGGCTTTTGGTTACATGGTATCCCTTTTTATCACGTTGAAAGTTGCAGCACAGGATAGTAGCCTGGCTTTTATCAATAAGGATACCAAACCTGAAATAATTACCAGCCAACCTTTACATATTTTAACGCCAATACAGTTAAATAAACGTGTAAAAGCCGTTGTCATAGCCAATGTGGTGGGTTACAGCGCTATATTAATTGGCTTAAATGCAACATGGTATGCGAACTACCCACGCAGCAGTTTTCATTTTTTTAATGATAATGGAGAGTGGCTGCAGGTGGATAAAGTGGGGCATTTTTACAGCGCATATATTGAAAGCAGGGCAAGTATGGAGTTGTGGCGATGGACAGGCGTAAGCCGTAAAAAACGTATTTGGCTGGGTGGCATGAGCGGCGTTGTTTATCAAACAGCCATTGAAATACTGGATGGGTTTAGTAAAGAATGGGGTTTTAGCTGGGGCGATTTTACCGCCAATGTTGTTGGCAGCGCAACGCTGATTGCGCAAGAACTGGCATGGGATGACCAGCGGATAAAAATTAAATTTTCTTTTCATAGAAATAATTACCAGGATGCAGTGTTGAATGCCCGTGCGGATGATATTTACGGCAAATCTTTTTCTGAAAGGTTTTTGAAAGATTATAATGCGCAGACTTATTGGGCAAGCGCGAACATAAAATCATTTTTTCCGGCAACAAATTTGCCGGTCTGGTTAAGTATAGCAGTGGGTTATGGCGCTGAAGGCATGTTTGGCGCTACTTCAAATATCTGGAAAAATAAACAGGCAAATATTATTTATGACCGCTCGGATATAAGGCGGTACCGCCAATGGTACTTATCGCCTGATGTTGATTTTACAAAGATAAAGACACGAAAAAAAGCTATTAAAGTTTTGCTGACAGTTTTAAGTGCTTTCAAGTTTCCTGCACCCAGCCTGGAGTTTAGCAAGGGCTCTTTTAAATTTCACGCTTTACATTTTTAGGGTTTTCACGCAAACTTTTTTCGCTAGTTTTTCCCGCAAAATTGGGACCATGCAGGAAACGATATTAACATTTGCTTCGCTCCTTTACATCTTTGCGTACTAATACGGTTGCCTGCTTTGCTTTTTAGCGCCAAGGCCAGATAGATTAAAAAAATTACCTGCTTTACTCCTTTGCTCCTAAGGGTTAAATTTCTTTGTATCCCTTACCTGCTTTGCTCCCTGGCGTATTTGTACTAAACCTTTACTGCATCCACGCTCCTACAATTTCCGCCCCATCTACTTCTACAAAAATATGTTCATCCAGCGTGGTTGAAATGGATAGGCCGACATAATCTACATCTATAGGAAACGATTTGTGGGTGCGTTCCAGCAATGCCAGTGTCTGTATTTTTTTAGGATAGCTTTCAAGCAATGGCTTTAATGCATACAGCATGGTTTTGCCGCTATTGGCCACGTCATCTATCAGCAAAATAACTGTATCGTTAAAATCGGTGTATGGCTGAATTGTTATGGCTGCCGGGTGTTTTTTATCAAGCGATAGCGTTACTACAATTACTTCGCCTTTAAAAACATCTTTTAAAAAGTTGCTTACTTTATTTGCGATGATACTGCCATTTTCTTTAATGCCTACCAATACCAATTGCTGCTCGCCATAGTTACGCTCTGCCACTTCCAATGCCATGCGGCGCAATTTTTTTTCTGCCGTTTCTTTTGATAGGATATATTTTTTATCTGCCATGATGATACCTTTAATATTTAAACAAATTTATAGCATAAATCAATAATGGGGCATAATTAGTGTATCTGGCAATTGATAATTATCTTAGCTATATAAACATTGCTTATGCATCTTGTTCCACAGTTTTTTTTTATTGTACTATTTGCTGTAGCTGTTTGGCTTTTCACAAAAAATATCCTGCGAATACGCCTCAATATTTTTTCAGGCATGCCAGAAGATCTTTCTGATAATCCGTCGCTTCGTTGGAAGAACGTGTTGCTGTTAGCTTTGGGGCAAAAAAAAATGTTTAGTAACAAATTGGTAGCCGTAATGCATTTTATTATTTACGCAGGCTTTATCATTATTAATGCAGAAGTAGTAGAAATAGTGCTGGATGGTATTTTAGGCACACACCGGTTATTCTTTCCTTTTTTAGGCGGCTTATATTCTTTTTTAATAAACTTTTTTGAAATACTGGCTGTAGGCGTAATTATAGTTTGCGTAGTTTTTTTAAGCCGCAGGAATATGCTAAAATTAAAACGCTTTATCAGCAAAGATTTAGATGGCTGGCCTCGCAGCGATGCGAATTATATTTTGATTGCCGAAATTATTCTGATGAGCCTTTTTTTAACCATGAATGCCACCGACAGAGCTTTACAGCTACAAGGCAGCGAACATTACCAAGCAACCGGCAGCTTTCTTTTTTCAGGTTTGCTGGCCCCGGTATTTAGCAATGTATCAACATCTACTTTAATAATAATTGAGCGGGCCTGCTGGTGGATACATATTACCGGCATACTGGCATTTTTAAATTATTTGCCTTACAGCAAGCACCTGCACATTGTGCTGGCGTTTCCCAATACCTATTATGCGAGGCTACCCGTAGCAGGTAAAATCAGTAATATGGCAAATGTACAAAATGAGGTAAAGTACATGATGCAGCCAGAGCTTGCACCCGCAGGAGATGTGCCGCAAATGAAATTTGGCGCTAAAGATGTAACCGACCTAAGCTGGAAAAATTTATTGGATGCTTACAGCTGTACAGAATGCGGCAGGTGCAGCGCTGCATGCCCAGCTACCATTACAGGCAAGCTTTTAAGCCCCCGTAAAATTATGATGGACACGAGGGACAGGCTTACAGAAGTTGGAAAAAACATCGCTGCAAACGGTGAGTTTAAGCCTGATGGCAAAACTTTGCTGAACGATTATATTACTGTAGAAGAATTACGAGCCTGCACTACTTGCAATGCCTGCGTGCAGGAATGCCCTGTAAGCATTAGCCCGCTGGATATAATCATTCAATTGCGCCGCTCGTTAATTATGGAAGACAGCAATGCCCCTCAGGAATGGAACGCCATGTTTGGTAACATTGAAAATAATTTTGCACCCTGGAAATTTAGTCCGGAAGACAGGGATAAGTGGACAGAAGAAATGTAATAAAATACAAATTAGCTACTGTGGTGATTTGCTAATTGGCTAATTTCGTGCGCAAGGCTTTTCTGATAAAAAAAGCCATTAAATGCATATTAGCTAATTTACCAACCAGGATAATATATGTTTTGCAATACAATAAAACACACCATCCCGGAAAAATTAGCATATTAGCACATTATCGAATTAGCGAATTAAATTGTATGTCAGCAGAAAAAATTTTAGGGGATTGGAAAAATAAGCGCTTTAAGCCTGTTTATTGGCTGGAAGGCGAAGAGGATTATTACATTGACAAAGTAATGCATTATGCCGAGCATGATATTTTAACGGAAAGTGAAGCTAGCTTTAACCTATCTGTATTTTATGGTAAAGATGCCAATTGGAGCGATGTGATAAATGCCTGCATGCGCTACCCGATGTTTGCCGAAAAACAAGTGGTATTGTTAAAAGAAGCCCAGCAAATGAGGGATATCGACCACCTGGAAAACTATATTACAAACCCTCTTTCGTCTACCATTTTTGTAGTTAGCCATAAAGAAAAAACTGTTAGCAAAGCCACCAAATTAGGCAAGCTGGTCAAAAAAAATGCGGAGTTATTTTTATCTGAAAAAGTAAAAGACTATAATCTGGCAGAATGGATTACAAATTATGTGAAATCGCTGGAATTTAGTATGTCTGCAAAAGGCGTTTTACTATTGGCAGATCATTTAGGCAGCGACCTTAACAGGATTGTAAATGAGATTGAAAAAATTACCCTGAACCTTGGGCAACGTAAAACCATCACCGAAGATGATATTGAAAAGTTTGTAGGCGTAAGTAAAGAGTACAATGCCTTTGAACTACAGGCAGCCATGAGCAAAAAAGATTTAGCCAAAGCCATCCGTATTATCCAATATTTTGAGCATAACCCTAAAGCCGTGCCTATACAAATAGTACTGCCTGCTTTGTATGGTTTTTTCAGCAAGTTGTATATTATTTTTGGCATGGCCGATAAAAGCGAAAATGCTTTGAAGCCCCTCTTTTATAACAACCCATATGCCGCTAAAGAAGCCCTTGCAGCGGTAAAAATGTATGGCTACGAAGGCGTTGAACGGGCATTGCTTTTGCTGCACGAATACAACCTTAAAAGCGTAGGCGTTAATGCAAGCGGCATTTCAAATGGAAGCTTGCTTAAAGAAATGGTAGTAAAAATGATTGGGTAACAAATAGCTCTAAAACTACCGCTAATGTAGTAGTTAATTTAAATACGCTATAAATGTATTATCGCTTTTTATTAAAGCTTTAATCAGGTCATTTGATACTGCAAGATGTAAGTTCAATATTATCAGCGCACTGTAAATAGAGTTATAGTTTAATAGATAGTTCACTTTCAATTTTATTCTACAAATAACCTCTTTTTGTAAAAGTTTTACTACCATAAATGTCGAAGTTCTTCTACCTAAATTTCCAACTATTTCTATATACCTTGATTCAACCAAAATAGTGCAAAGTATAAATTTAAAAAGTATATTTAGCTATTGTAGGAATTGTTTTATTGCCCCTTATTTTTTACATTTTTATCCTACTACTATGTTAGCGCCTGCAAAACCTATTGATGAAAAAGATCGTCTAAATGACCTTTACCACTATAATATACTTGATACGCCCAAAGAAAAAGATTTTAACGAACTTCCAGAGCTTGCAGCCCAAATGTGCAATTGCCCTCATGCACTAATAAGTTTTATAGATAAAGACAGACAATGGCTAAAAGCAACCAAAGAAAATCATGGCATAGGTTTGAGCCTCGATATTTCGTTTTGCGGACATGCAATTTTGAAAAAAGATGTAATGGTGGTTAAAAATAGTAGTGATGATATCAGGTTTTATGATAACCCAAAAGTGACAGGTGGTTTAAAAATAGCCTTTTACGCTGGAGCACCAATTATTAGCGCTGCTGGCTTTGTACTAGCCACCGTTTGTGTAATAGATAACCGCCCAAGACAACTTTTTACATTATCACAATTAACGGCTTTAAAAATAATTGCTGCCCAAGTGAGTAATTTATTAGACCTTAAACTTAAAATTATCCTTATCTCAGAAAGAGGCCAAAAGATGGTTACATCCGAAAAAAGGCATGCTCAGCTTGCAATGGTTAGCCATGAAAAACAAAAGGCTAAAATTGCTTTTGAACTACATGAAAATTTTGCCCAGACATTAGTGGGTATTAAATTTTACCTAGACTTTGCCGAAAACTCAAAAGAAAAAGAAATTTTGGTTGTACAAAAAAGTAAAGAATATATTAACTCCCTTATTAGTGATGTAAGGGTACTTTCAAAATCTATTATACCCACCACATTTGATAATGATAATTATATTGACATTATAAATGAACTGGCTAAAAAAATTTACAAAGACAATGGAATAAGCGTTACAACAAAGTACAGCAAAGATTTTAAGGGCTTTGATAGAACTGCAGGGCTACCTATTTTTAGGATAATAGAAAACCAATTACAAATTGCCAAGAATGCAATTGCAAAAAATGTAAAAATCAAGATTAGCTTGGAAAGTAAAATATCAATTTCATTCAAGGATGATGGACAAAAAAATGTTTCTTTTTATGAAAAAGAATTGCTTTTAAATAATATCATGACAAGTACAGAATTTTTAAACGGCAAATTAATAATGGATAAAAATTTAGGTGGCAAAAATGTTTTAGAAATACAAATACCACTGGTTTGCATGCTAACAGCATAATTCATTTAAAATTATTAAAATCTACTGGACGTTGCACTAAATTTATTTTTTATTAATGTGCAAATGGTTAAAATATTAGCGTAAGCTTTTACTTACTTTTTTTACAAACTGTAAAAATTAAGTGTTGCATTAATTTATAATACAGTTTTTTGTTTATAAAAGCTTACTAAAGATTAAAATTAACCGTTGCCCAAAAACGTGGTTCAATGGGCAAAATCCATTTCAAAATCGCCTTTTATCCTTTCGATAGAGGGATTGAAATAACCGAACTTAAGGTTAGGGAATTCTTCCCGTATTAGTTCCATCAATTGTTTTACGCCCATGCACTCGCCGGTTTCCGTAACGCCAATCTTGCCTAAGTACCAATCGGGGTCAATATTAAAGTTGCGCCATTGTATCATGCACAAATCAGTTTCTCTTATCAGTATACGCAGTGCTTCATATTCTTCAATACTATCCGTCATACCCGGAAAAACAAAGTAGTTCAGGCTCGTCCACCCACCGTAGCTACGCATTACTTTAAGGCTCTCAATTAAATCTTGAAAAACATAATTATTTGGGCGGTAGTAAGGTATATAAATACTTTCCCTGGCACTGTTAAGGCTTACCCTCATGCTGTTTAAACCCGCTTCGCACAGGGCTTTTACCGCCTCTGGCTTGCTGCCGTTGGTATTTATGTTGATACTTCCTTTTTGTGTATGCTTGCGTATTTCAATAATACTTTCTTTGATGGTTTCCCACATCAGCAATGGCTCCCCTTCACAGCCCTGCCCAAAACTTATAATTGGGTAGGGTGCCGTTTCTAAATGAGGCACGGTAAACTCAACAATTTCTGCTGGCAAAGGGCGAAACGTAAGCCTGTCCTGGGTACTTACAATGGTTTCTTCTATCGGCTGAAAACTAATGCAGCCAATGCAATTAGCATTACATGCGGGCGATGAAGGCACAGGGCATTCCCACCTGCCCATCGCTAAATTTCTTGCCGCCGGACAGTTATACGTCATACAGCAATTTTCCATTAAATGCTTTACCAGCCTATTATTGGGGTAATTTTTTAATAAGTAATCTGTGCCGGTTACAATTTGTGCTTCATCGTATCCCTCGGTTTCCTGGCGAATATCATTTTCAATCCTCACCGCAGGTACAAAAAATTTGTTATCGAACCAACCAGCAGCGGTGTAACAAAATAGTGGCAATGTAGGTGCATCGGGCTGAGTTTCGTAAGCGGCCATGTAAAGCCCTGTGTGCGCTGGTGGTATAAAAGCCGCTACGGCCCAGCCTTTTTCGCAGAGGCGCATCTCGCCAGTCTTTACATCAATACCGATACCTTTTCTGCCCGGTAGTTCGTATAAATTACCGCCGTCAGGCAAACCGATCCAATCTTCTTCGTCAATGGGCATTGCGTCCCAGCCACTGCGGCCAGTTACGTACAGCGTTGTATCTTCAAAAATATTTCCAGCTCCATCGGAGTATAAAATGTAAGGAGTCATAATTTAATTGATAATTAGTTAGTGGATAATGGATAATTTTTTAAGTATGCATTGTATGGCTGGTAATTAACCATCTTCCAATGCAATTGATGCTGTGTGCAAATTTCGTAAATTTACAGCAGTTGTTCAATTTTAAAATTGCGTTTCATTATGGGTATATTAAAGCCCAAAATTATTGTCTGGCCAATACAGTAGCCCTACTGGGCTTTACAGGCCCGTCCGAATGGCAGACAAGCGTACGTCGCACTCTTTTACTTTGGTTTTTCGGGGGTATTGCAATATTCACAAAACAGCCTTTCGGCTTTAAGATAATTTCTCTTATTTAAAGTAAATTTTTTAAAATATTGGTTCTATAAAAAATCTTTACACACCAATAAACCCACTACAAAAATGATTAAAGCTTCCCTCATCTATGCTTGTTTCGTTTTCAAGAATGGTTAGCTGTAATAATTTATTATTTTTAAAATCAAGCGTCAGCAAATTATCCTTTAAAATTATATTGTTGAATTCGTTCCAGGCATGCACAGGGGTTGCAAACATCTTTTTAAAAATCACACCTTCGGTATTTACATTTACAACGGGCTCTTTGTATAATTTTTTTACTATCAGCCCATAAACAATTATAACTACAGCAAAAATAATAGCGTGCGTAGCTATAAATAATAGTATGGCCGCTACAATTAATACTATACGGTTATCTACTTTGTATTTTACCAGTAATGTATTTACAAAAATAGCTGCCGTAACTAAAATGACAGCAGACAAAACATTTATGAAAAAATACTGATTGCTTTGGTACAGCAGCGATGCTATAGAAGCCAATGCCAGCAAGCCCCTTGTAACAAGTACGTCAATATTTGGGCTATTATCTTTTATTTTGAAAGTGTACATATGCTTAAGCGCAGGAATCATAAATTGGTGTCAGCAAAAGTAATTGTGTATT
>JAYVUJ010000411.1:0-2208 GCA_043788035.1 Ferruginibacter sp.
TACTACCAGTTAACTGCAGACCTTAACAAAAATAGCTGGACGGCAACAAAAACTAACTGGGGAGTTATTGGCGATGCATCGCCAGGCGGTTGGAATAACGATACGCCAATGGCATACGATGCAGCCACACAAGTATGGAAAGTTGTTGTTGCTATGAAGAAGGATGGTTCTTTTAAATTTAGGGCTAATGGCGCCTGGTCTATTGATTTTGGTGTTGATGCCAATGGCAATATTGCTTATGCTGATAACCCTTTGTTTACAGTGCCGAACCTTAATAATTTATCGGTGGCCGCTGATGGCACTTACACTATTACGTTGGATTTGCAGGTATCTGGTGTGTATAATTATAGTGCCGTTAAGAATTAATTTTATTTTGTGGTGTATAGGATGTATTAACAGCTTTAGGTTGCCTTGCATTTACAATGTAGCTTTTTAAAGATTTAATAGTTCGTTTTTAAGCGCTATAGTTTTATATGTAAGTCTCTGTATTTCTTTTTATTCTTGATAAAAAAAAGAAATAAAAAAACAAGGCTGCAAATAGAAAGACTGAAATTTGAGCCCATGGAACAGCCCGCTATTGCGGATTTATTAAATCAATTATCCACTTTTATAGGTCCCATATTTAGTGGTAAAAAATGATTGAAAAATAAATGTACAAGTGTGCGACGCTTATGAAGCTGATGATGGCTGTGTATTGGCTGGGGCAACAAAAAACTTAATTATTAATTGAAGCATTCTTACTGAATTTATTGGCTTTTAACAAAAACAGAATGAAAATGAATAGTATTTTAATAGTGCTTACCTGGTTAATGGCTGCCTCGTGCAGCAAAAAAGATACTACGCCTGCACCTGTTAATCCGCCGGTTGTTGTGGTAGTGCCGCCTGTAGTTACAAGCCCTTTGCCAGTGCAGTATGGCACGCCGTTTACTAATGTAACTGATAGGAGGGATGCGAGTATTTACCAGGTTAATATGCGGGTGTTTAGCCAGCAGCGGAACTTTGCGGGCGTTACTGCAAGGCTGGATTCTATAAAAGCGTTAGGCGTTAACGTTATTTACCTTATGCCGGTGTTTCCGGTGGGTACGCTAAAAGCCGTTAACTCGCCTTATTGCGTTAAAGATTATACGGCTGTTAATGCGGAGTTTGGCACCCTGGCTGATTTGCAGGCATTGGTTGATGGTGCACATAGCCGCAACATGAGCGTAATACTGGATTGGGTGGCCAACCATACTGCCTGGGATAACCCGTGGATAAGCAGCCATAAAGATTGGTACTTGCAAGATGCTTCGGGTAATGTTATTAGTCCGCCTGGTACCGGTTGGAACGATGTGGCACAACTTAACTTTACCAACCAGGCCATGCGTTTGGAAATGATAAAAGATATGAAGGCATGGGTGTACACTGCTAACGTAGATGGCTTTAGGTGTGATTATGTGGATGGGCCGCCGATTGATTTTTGGAAGCAGGCGATAGATACTTTGCATAACATTACCACCCATAAATTATTATTGCTGGCAGAAGGAAAACGTAGTGCCAATTTTACCGCAGGCTTTGATTACAATTTTGGGTTTGAGTTTTACGATAACCTAAAAAGTATTTTTAAAAACAGCACACCTGCAACAAGTACCGACAATTATAATACCAGTGATTATGCCGGCACGGCTGATGGGCAACAGATAATACGGTACCTAACCAACCACGATGTAAATAGCAGCGATGGCACTCCGCTTGATTTATTTGGCGGCGAAAATGGATCGATGTCTGCCTTTATAATAGTGGCTTACATGAAGAGTGTTCCGATGATTTATAACGGGCAGGAAGTTGCTACGCCTGTTAAGCTGCTGTTCCCTTTTACAAGCACCAAAATAGATTGGAGCATTAACCCCCAGGTTACGGCGGTCTATAAAAAAGTACTGGCTTTCCGCAATAGCAGCGATGCCATAAGGCGTGGTAATTTAACGGCTTATAGTACAGCTGATGTGTGTGCGTTTACCAAAGAATCGGGTACGGAAAAGGTACTGGTATTATCCAATGTGCGCAATAGTGCAATAACTTACACGGTGCCTGCTGCTTTGGCAAACACGGTGTGGACGGATGTTATGAATGGTGGTACTGTTACTGTTACCACTACGCTTACCCTGCAGCCCTACAGTTATATGGTGTTAAAAAAATAAACTTACAAGCCTATAAAGACCATTCTTTTTTTTT
>JAYVUJ010000412.1:0-5755 GCA_043788035.1 Ferruginibacter sp.
CTATAAAAATCTTTTAAAACTATTTTTGTTGCATGCCTAATCTCATCACCATACGCCACGGACAATCTAAATGGAACCTCGAAAACCGCTTTGCCGGCGATACAAATATCGGCCTTACAGCTGCAGGAAAGGCAGAGGCAAAAAATGCCGGCGTATTGATAAAAGGGTATCCATTAGATGCTGCCTACACTTCTGTATTAAAAAGAGCCATTGATACCCTGCAAATTATATTAAAAACTACCGGTAATATTTTATTGCCCATCATCCAGGATGCTGCCCTAAACGAACGTTGTTATGGCGACTTACAAGGGCTTAACAAGGCAGAAACTATAAAAAAATATGGGGAAGCACAAGTACTTTTATGGCGGCGTAGTTACAATGTGGTGCCACCCAATGGTGAAAGCCTTAAAGACACTTACAACAGGGTATTGCCCTATTACAAAACTGAAATACTGCCTAAACTAAATGCAGGTAAAAACATCCTTATAGTGGCACATGGCAACAGTTTGCGTGCGTTGATGATGTACCTCGAAAACATTAGCGAAACCGCCATTGCAGATGTAAGCCTGGCTACCGGCGCCCCAAGGCTGTATGAATACGATGCTACAATGGCTTTACAACGGGTATTTTATATCCAGGGCTAATCAAGTAAATACTTTAAATTAACGGCCTAATAGAAAGGTTGTTAAAAATAATTGCATAAAATAATTGTCACTTTTACAAATAATAATATATTTACGTAAATATTGTTTGCCAATTATGAATGATAAATATGTAATAGGAGTAGATTACGGTACAGATTCCGTGCGCTCTATACTGGTAAATGCTGCCGACGGACGCGAAATTGCCGCCGCGGTTTTTTATTATCCCCGTTGGCAAGACGGCTTGTTTTGCAATGCGTCGCTCAACCAGTTTCGCCAGCACCCACTAGATTATGTGGAAGGGCTGGAATTTACCATAAAAAGTTGCCTGCTGCAGGCTGGGACTACCATTGCAGCTAAAGTAAAAGCAATTTCTATAGATACTACTGGCTCTACGCCTGTTGCTGTTGATGAAACAGGTACGCCATTGGCCATGCTGCCGGCTTTTGCCAATAACCCTAACGCTATGTTTGTTTTGTGGAAAGACCATACCGGTACAAAAGAAGCAGCAGAAATAAATGAACATGCTAAAAAGTTTGCTATCAATTACCTGCAGTTTGTAGGCGGTATATACTCCAGCGAATGGTTTTGGGCAAAGCTGATGCACATATTAAGGGTAGATGAACAAGTAAGGGAAGCTACCTACAGCTGGGTTGAGCACTGCGACTGGATACCCTTTTTATTAGCGGGCGGAACAGATGCAAAACAACTAAAACGCGGTGTATGCAGCGCAGGCCACAAAGCTTTATGGAGTGCCGAGTACGATGGCTTGCCACCAAATGAATTCTTCACATCTATGGAACCATTGCTTGAAGGGTTTACAGGAAAATTATTTACAAAAACATATACTTCCGCAGAATCTGTCGGCAACCTCTCTGAGGGATGGGCTAATAAATTGGGCCTAAGCACCAATGTAATTATTGGCGTAGGTGCTTTTGATGCGCACATGGGTGCAGTAGGCGGGCAAATTGAGGCCTATCATTTAAGCAAGGTAATGGGCACCTCAACCTGCGATATGCTGGTGGCCCCAATGGAAGAGGTAGAAGGCAAATTAATAAAAGGTATCTGCGGGCAAGTACCAGGTTCTGTTATCCCGGGTATGATGGGTATGGAAGCAGGACAATCTGCCTTCGGCGATGCGTATGCCTGGTTTAAAAATGTACTGGCATGGCCATTATATAAGTTGCTGCCAAAATCAAGCATTATTGATGCAGGTACAGCCGCCAAATTAATTGAGGAAACAACCAATAATATTATAGCCGAATTAAGCAAGGAAGCCGATAAGGTTCCATTAAATGAAAACAGCGAACTTGCTCTAGATTGGTTAAATGGCCGCCGTACGCCGGATGCTGACCAATTACTAAAAGGCGCTATCGCCGGATTGAACTTAGGTACAGATGCTCCACGCATTTTTCGTGCTATTGCAGAAGCTACCTGTTTTGGTGCCAAAGCAATTGTAGATAGGTTTAATGAAGAGGGCGTACCCGTTAAGGGTTTGATAGGCATTGGAGGCGTGGCAAAAAAATCGCCTTTTATTATGCAGATGATGGCCGATGTGATGGACATGCCCATACGCATCCATAAATCGGAACAGACTTGTGCCTTAGGTGCAGCAATGTTTGCAGCCACTGCAGCTGGTATTTATAGCAAGGTAGAAGAAGCCATGGTAGCCATGGGGCAGGGTTTTGATACCACTTACACGCCAGATGAAAACAAGGTGCCCATCTATAAAAAACGCTATGTCCGTTACCAGCAACTAGGCAAATTTTTAGAGAACGAAAAATCATCCGTACATACTTTAGAAGCAGCATCTTTATGAGCCAATACCAAGCTATACAACAATCGGCCTACGATGCCAATATGCAGCTGCCTAAACTAGGGCTGGTGCTTTTTACTTTTGGTAATGTTAGCGCTGCAGATAGAACCCTGGGCGTATTTGCCATCAAGCCAAGCGGCGTGCCTTATGAAGAATTAGCTCCGGAGAAAATGGTGATTGTTGATTTTGATGGCAAGACGGTGGAAGGCAGCCTTCGCCCATCTTCCGATACTCAGACCCATGCGGTGCTATACAAGCATTGGCCCAATATTGGCGGCATAGTGCACACACATTCTACCTATGCTACGGCATGGGCGCAAAGCTTGCGCAGCATTCCTATTTTTGGCACTACGCATGCCGACCATAACACGGTAGACATACCTTGCGCACCGCCAATGAGCGATGAAATGATACAAGGTAATTATGAATACGAAACGGGTTTTCAAATAATGGATGAGCTGAAGGAAAAAGGCTTGAGTTATGAAGAAATTGAAATGATATTGGTAGGCAACCATGCACCTTTTACCTGGGGAAAAACGCCGGAGAAAGCAGTGTACAACAGTGCTGTGTTAGAAGCCATTGCACAGATGGCTTTGCTAACAGAAAGAATTAACCCCAATGCGCCGAGGCTGAAAGAGGCATTGATAAAAAAACATTATGACCGAAAGCACGGGGCAGATAGTTATTATGGGCAGTAATGCCTAACCAGTACCATCCCATCCCAGCCTCCCTGCACTTCAAAAGAGGGTTCCTGGAGTAAGAGGTTTTTTAAGTGTATTCGAAAAAAGTAGCCGGGAGAAAGCCAGCTATTTCAAAGTCGTTAACAAGGCAGCAGAGCCAAGCACCCTCTCCTTTGGAGAGGGTTGGGGTGAGGTAACAAGAATCCTGGAAACAATAATAATTCCAAGGCAAAATTATACGCTGTATCCTTGTCACTTTGGATACAAAATACGGCTATAAAACATCGATAGTAATTTGTATTGCGTGCCGCAGGTACGCAATGTGCTAGCGAATAGGATTTTGATTTTTGAAAGAGGTAGCGAATTGAGGAGGTGCTGAAAAAAGAACCAATGTAAAAGAGTGCGACGCCGCTGCAGCTTCACATAGCTGCTGTATTGGCCGGAATAAAAAAAACAGTATAGAAAAACGGAACAACTATTAACGATATACTAAGCTTGAATAAACTCATTACAAATGAAAAAATTTCTTTTATTAGCGTTGCTTTTTTCGGCTGCTACGGTACATGCTCAGCAAAAAGATTATCCCATACAAGCCGTTGATTTTACACAGGTAAAACTCTCTGATAATTTTTGGCTGCCGAGGATAGAAATTAATAGGACGGTCACAATCCCTGCATCTTTTGAGCGTTGCGAAAGTACTGGCAGGGTGAAGAATTTTGAGATGGCCGCCAAAAAGCAAGGCAAATTTTGCACTACATTCCCTTTTGATGATACCGATATTTATAAGACGATTGAAGGCGCATCTTTTTCGCTGGCGGTGCACCCGGATGCGAAGCTGCAGGCTTATGTAGATTCGCTGATTGCCATTGTAGCAAAGGCGCAGGAACCTGATGGATACTTATACACCGCCCGTACTATTGACCCCACCAAGCCGCATGCATGGGCAGGCAAAGAAAGGTGGGAAAAAGAAAGGGAATTGAGCCATGAATTATACAACGCCGGCCATTTGTACGAAGCGGCCGCCGCTCATTATTTGGCCACTAAAAAACGGAACTTATTAAGTATTGCGTTAAAAAATGCAGACCTTGTCTGCTCCGTTTTTGGTCCTGATAAAAAGCATGTTGCACCAGGCCATGAAATTGTAGAAATGGGCTTGGTAAAGCTCTACCGTATTACTGGTAAAAAAGAATATTTATCTACCGCTAAATTTTTTATAGAAGAGCGCGGTCACTACACTGGCTACGACCCTAATAGCAAAGATGTTTTTAAAAACGGTTCTTACTGGCAGGATGATAAGCCGGTAAATAACCAGGACGAAGCAGAAGGCCATGCCGTACGTGCAGGTTACCTATACAGCGCAATGGCAGATGTGGCGGCACTTACAGGCGATGATAGCTTGTTGCATGCCATTGATAAAATTTGGGAAAACGTAGTAGAAAAGAAGATGTATGTGCAAGGAAGCGTAGGCGCCATAGGCGATGGCGAAAGGTTTGGCGGCAATTACGAACTGCCCAATGCAACGGCCTACAACGAAACCTGTGCTGCTATTGCTAACGTGTATTGGAACTACCGCATGTTCCTGCTGCATGGCGATGCCAAGTACATGGACATACTGGAAAAATCTTTGTATAATGGCTTAATATCCGGCGTTGGCCTGGATGGAAAATCTTTCTTTTACACCAATGCCATGCAGATTAAAAATAGCTTCCTGCATAAGGATATGGAAGCAACACGGTCGGGCTGGTTTGAATGCTCTTGCTGCCCTACCAATTTGGCAAGGCTTATACCTTCTATACCTGGTTATATGTATGCGCAAAAAGAGGACAATTTATACATCAACCTGTTTATTACCAGCACTGCCAACTTTGTTATCCGCAGCAAAAATGTACAGGTTAGCCAGCAAAATAATTACCCTTGGGATGGTGCACTTACATTCACCATCAACCCACAAAATACCACCACCTTTAATTTGAAAGTACGTATACCTGGCTGGGCGAACAACGAGGCCATACCTTCTACGCTTTACAAGTTTCAAAACAATGCAGATACTACATCCAAGCCTGTTATAAAAGTAAACGGCGTTGCTGTAAATTATAGTATGGAACACGGTTATGCCGTTATTGGCAAAGCATGGAAAAAGAATGATAAAGTAGAAGTTAGCCTGCCAATGGAAGTAAGAAGGGTTGTGGCCAACCAAAATGTAGAAGATGATATAGGTAAGATAGCGCTGCAGCGTGGCCCGTTAATGTATTGTGCCGAATGGCCGGATAACAATGGTAAAACGAGCAACATCATTATACCGGCATCTGCCACTTTTATAAGCGAGTTTAAGCCGGAGTTATTAAATGGCGTGATGGTTTTAAAATCGGAAGTGCCTGCAATTATAGTAAACAGCAACGAAAATGTTGCCACCGTACAACAGCCTTTTACTGCCATACCTTATTACAGCTGGGCAAATAGGGGCAAGGGCGAAATGATGCTGTGGTTTCCAGTGGCCGTTAAAGACGTTGATTTAATTGCAAAATAAAATATTGCCGGTGAGGCGGTAAGCCGGTAAAGTAAGTACAAAAGAAAAATACAAAAGAATAAAGTTGTAAGGACTTGCAAAAAACGCCTTA
>JAYVUJ010000413.1:0-3199 GCA_043788035.1 Ferruginibacter sp.
GAGTACATAAAAGTGCTGGATTCTGTTGCTGCGTTGTTGCCGTCGGAGCATTTCGGCAGCTACCAATCTTATTATTCATTGGCAAAAAGCGGCTATGAAGAACCGTTAACCACACACGCCGATCACTTTGAAACTAACTTTGCCTACGGCGCCGCAGCGTACTCCAAGGGATGTGTTTTTATAGAGCAACTGGGCTACATTGTGGGCACCGCAACAAGGGATAAAATATTGTTAGCGTATTATAAGCAATGGCGTTTTAAGCATCCTAATGCAAGCGATTTTATAAAATTATCAGAAGATGTAAGTGGAATTAAACTAGACTGGTATAAGGAATACTGGTGCGGTACAACAAAAAAAATCGATTACGCTATCGATAGCCTGTGGGAAGAAAGCGATGTATCTATAATACGCTTAAAAAGGATAGGGCAAATGCCAATGCCAATTGATTTAAAACTGACATTTAAAGACGGCACTACCGAAATGCACTACATACCACTCAACCTTATGTATGGAGAAAAACCAGCCGATGGCAAGGAAGGGAAAAGGGTAGTACATGAAGAATGGAGATGGACACACCCTACCTATAATATTCAATTTAAACATCGCCTTACCGATTTAAAAAAGGTTGAGATAGACCCTTCAAAAAAAATGGCAGATGTAGACCAGCGCAATAATATTTTACAGCTTAACTGGTAATTTGCTGGCTTATGGCAGCACGTTAAATTATAGCGGCAAGGCATTTGCCTTGCCGCTTTTTACTTTTATAATCAATATTAAAATGGAAATAGCCGTACGAAGGATTACATTGCAAGATGCACCAACACTTGCCAAAATTGGGCAGCAAACTTTTTATGATACGTTTATAGATACCTGTACACCCGCAGATATGGACTTTTTTTTAGCAGAATATTTTAACCTGCAACAAGTACAAAACGAATTAAGCAATCCTGATTCTTTTTATTTTTTTGCTGAAGTTGATGGCAAGCCGGTAGGTTACCTGCAGTTTATGGAAGACTATAGCGGGCTGCCTTTAATGAAGCAATGGAAGGCGCTAGAGTTAAAAAGGCTATATGTTGTACATCAATACCATGGCAAAGGCATTGCCCAAAAACTAATGTATTTGTTTTTATCATTTGCACAGCAAAATACATACGAAGCTGTGTGGCTGGGCGTTTGGGAAAATAATTTTAAAGCGCAAAAATTTTATGGCAAGTATGGCTTTGTAAACTCTGGATATACGCACGATTTCCCCATTGGTGAAACACCACAAACCGACCAGTGGTTTTGGAAATTTTTATAAAGAGCTGGTTGTTTTTAAGGGAAGTTTTTTAATGCTGCCTACCCGTTTGCTTACCTGCCAAAAAATTTATTAACAGCTTGTATACGGTTGCCAACGTGCAGCTTTTCGTAAATGTGGTACACATGCTTGCGGACCGTTTGCGAGCTGATGAATAACTCTTCCGCAATCTCTTTGTATAATAAGCCTTTAGATAAGGCTACCAATATTTCTACTTCTCGTTTTGTAAGCATATCCAGCGAATCGCTGGTTATAGCAACAGCAGGCTTGTTTTTAAAAGCTGCTACTACTTTATTAGCTATCTGGCTGCTCATTGGTGCGCCGCCCTCGTAAAGTTCCGTAATGGCAGTCAGCATTTTATCCGGCGTTGTTTTTTTAAGTATGTAACCGCTGGCACCGGCACTTAGCGCTTCAAATATTTTTTCATCTTCTTCATAAACGGTACACATCATAAACAACATTTCCGGGTAAAGCTCTTTTAATACTTTAACGCATTCTATGCCATTTATGCCACCCAAATTAATATCCATTAAAACAACAGCAGGGTTAAGCGTGGGTATTTTAGTAAGTGCCTCTTCGCCATTTATGCAAGATCCGGCCAGGGTGTAGCCAACACCTGAGCTAATTATTTGTTCCAGCGCCTGGCGTATGTCGCTGTTATCTTCAACTATTGCTACTGATATACTCATAGTGGTACAAAGATTGTAAAAAAATAATATAATCCTATACCCTATAGTGGTAATTTTTCAAACTAAAAAATGTAACTAAAGGGCTACGTGCAATAAAAACTTTTCTTTAAAAAATGGGGCAGTAAATATTTTTTCTACTTCCCAAACCCTTGGCCTGCAGTTACTTTCAAATATTTCTTTAGTAAGGTCGCCACCTTTAAGGCATATAAGCCCGTTGGGCGATACGCCTTTTTTTAGCAACGGCTTGCTCCACCACCAAAGGTCTTTTAACGGTGCCACAGCACGCGAAACTACTACATCAAATTTCCTGTTTTTAATATCTTCAGCCCTGGTATGCTGGGTAGTTACATTAGTTAAGCCGATGGCCGCAGCAATTGCAGCGGCTACTTTTAATTTTTTATTAATGCTGTCAACTAAATGAAATGGTGTATCCGGAAAAAAGATGGCTAATGGTATTCCAGGAAAACCACCACCACTGCCCAAGTCCATTATTTCTGCGCCTTTCTTAAATTCAAATTGCGTAGCAATAGCAAGGGAATGCAACACATGGTGTTCATAAAAATTATCCATATCCTTGCGGGATATCACATTAATTTTTTCATTCCACTCAATATATAAATCTTTCAGGGCAGTAAGCTGCTGCAATTGGGTGGTGGTAAAGTCACTAAAATAGGTTGTCAATTCTTCCATAAAAAAATAATTGTAATCATGTTGTTTACTGCTTCGACTAAGTTTTTTTCTTTTTTGTGTGGGCTAACTCAGCAGCTTTATGCATCTTCATTGGCGTCGCACGCTTGTACTTTACCTCTTTATTGAACGTGCCCTCAATGCGCAATAGTATTAGTTGCCTGTTGCAGTAGCCATTAAACACTAACATCAATTCCAAACCGGCTTTGGCTTTTTAATTAACGCAACAGCAAATATCAGGTAATAAAAAAACATCCAAATATCAAAAAATAAAAAGAAAGGGTAGAGGTCTTTTTCATTCAATTTTTTCATTGCAGGATAAAATATAAAAGCCTGCGTAATAAAACGGATACCAAAAACAACCAGCGATAATTGCCAGTCAAAAAAAATAATGCTAAGTGCCAGTAAAGGGTAAAATAAAAAATGAGACAAGCAATAAGTACCTAATAAAAATTTGTGCAATGGCTTATAATACTTGCTGGTAGTGTAATGGCGTTTTTTTTGGTTCATCCATTTAGCCCAGGTG
>JAYVUJ010000414.1:0-9731 GCA_043788035.1 Ferruginibacter sp.
GATGTTAGCGAAAGTATTGCTACTTCAGAAAAAATTAAACAATCAGAAGAAAACCTACAAGCTATTTTTGAAAATACTAGTGAAGGCTTTATTTTAATCGATACCGATTTTACAATTAAATTATTTAACAATAAGGTTAGGGATAATACTTTTTTACCTAAAAAAATACACATCGGCAGCAATATATTGGATGCCATTGAAGAACCAAGAAAACCCATCTTTAAAGGTATACTTGAAAAAGCCTGCCTTGGCGAGGCGGCACATTACGAACGCCCAGGCATTAATAAAATTACACAGGAACAAATTTGGATAGATATATTTATACTGCCAGTAAGGGTGGGAAAAAAGGTAACAGCCATCTGCATAACAGCGCGGAATATTACAAAACAAAAAGCTAGTGAAAAACAAATTACCCAAACACAAAATCTTTTAAACCGTGCAGGAAATATAGCCCAAACAGGCAGTGCAGTAATAAATATTTACACAAATAAAAGAATTTGGTCTGATGAGTTTTACAGGATTGTTGGACTGGAGCCACGCAGCATAATACCTTCTGAAGAGGGTATCATTCAATTTCTTCATCCGGATGAGAAAGATGCTTATGTGCAGTGGCTAAAAAAAGGCATTGCCAACAAAATTGAGTTTCAGCAAATGGAAACCAGGATTATTAGCCAGGACGGTAAAGTAAAGAACATAATGGCTTATGGGTCTACAACTTACAATGCAGACGGCAAGCCAGACATATTAATTGGCGTAATACAAGATATTACCGGACGTAAAAATATAGAGCAAGAGCTACAGTTTAGCAAAGAAATATACCAATCGTTATTTTATCAAAATCCGGCTGCCGTTTTTTCGTTAGATATGGAAGGCAATTTTACCAGTGCCAACCACATTTTAGCATTAAGAACAGGGTACCCGCCGGAAAAATTACTGCAGCTTCATTTTAAGTATTTTTTACATCCGGATGATATTAAACATGTAAACGAATGTTTTGAAAATTCTAAACAAGGGCTTACACAAGAAAATACAGCCAGGATAATTTCGAAAGAAGGGCTGCTGATTAACGTATCGCTGGTTAGCCTGCCAATAGTAATTAACCAAAAAATTGTGGGTGTTTATTGTATAGCGAATGATATTACAATAGAAATAAACGCCCGGATTAACCTAAGCAATATGCTTGCAGACAGGCAGAGGATACTGGATTATTCGTTAGATGTTATTTGTGAATTAGATAAAGAAGGCAAATTTATACAAGTGAGCAAAGCTTGTGAAACAATGTGGGGGTATGGGCAGGAAGAATTAATTGGTACCCATTGTACTGATATGGTTGTAAAAGATGACAAAGATGTATCGTTAAAAATGTTTGCCATCATTGCATCGGGCGGGCGCGCTACCAGAAATTTTGAAAACCGGTATAGGAAAAAAAAGGGAGGTATAATAAATCTTATATGGTCTATGAGGTGGGATGAAAAAGATAAGACTATGTATTGCATTGCTAAAGACGGCAGTGAAAAAAAGGAACAGCAGCAAGCCCTGGTATTATCAGAACGGCGTTACCGGGATTTGTTCGACAATAATCCACTCCCCTTATACATCTTTGATTTTTTCACACATTATATCCTTGAAGCAAACAAGGCTGCATTAGTAAAATATGGGTATAGAAAAGAAGAGCTTTTATGGCTTACTATAATCGATCTTCTTTTACCCGAAGATGTAATGGCATTTGAAGGGTTGCTGCAAGATGAAACAACTTTTAATAAGGCAAGCAATAAAATATGGAAGCACAAAAAGAAAAATGGCGAAATAATGCATATGCAAATTTCGGGTAACAGTATAGATTATAAAGGAACAAATTGTGTACTTGCTTTACTGGAAGATGTAACTGAAAAAATAAAAGCCGAAAAACAAAAAGAATTTGAACGCATTGAAAAAGAAGCTTTAATAAATAGTACCGACGACCTAATATGGAGCGTAAGCAAAGATTTTAAATTAATTGCTGGAAACAAAGCATTTATTAAAACTATTGGAGATTATAGTGGTACAGTTTTTAAGCCAGGTGATTATTTGCTAAATAAAAATAACTTTTCTGCTGAACTTATTATTCTTTGGCAAGAGATTTATTCACGGGCTTTAAATGGTCACTCATTTAAAAATGAAATGACTTATAACTACCCAGGCATTAACATTCCCCAATGGAACGAAGTAATCTTTAACCCTATTTATAATGGAAAAGACATTACCGGCATAGCATGCTTTAGCCGCAACATTACAGAAAGCAAGCTTTACCATAATGAGCTAATTAACATCAACAAAAAATTAGAGACTGCCCAGCAAATGGCACGCCTGGGATATTGGGAGGTAGATATATTAAAAGATACCTGCTACTGGTCAAATGAGCTGTACCGCATTTTTGGCATAAAAAAAACTAGTAATTCTATCCCCTTCCAGGATATAATTAATGCAATACACCCAGATGAGAAAAAAATGGCCATCAATAATTACAAGCTCGCCATTAACGGAAAAAAAGCACTGAACCATGAAGTACGGATCTTCTTAAAAGATGGCTCTATCAAAGTATTGCATCAAAAAGGTGCGCTGGTTTACCATCAAGATGGGCACCCTATATTACTTGAAGGCACTACACAAGATATTACCCGGCAAAAGTTATCAGAAAAAGCCATAAAAGAATCTGAAGAAAAATACAGGATGATTTTCAACAGTAGCCCTTTACCAAACTGGATATACGACCTGGAAACCTTGCAGGTGCAGGAAGTAAACAACGCCGCTATTGCACATTACGGTTATACCAATAGCCAATTTTTAGGTATGAGCATAGTCTCCCTATTTATAAAGGAACAGGAAGCAGCCATCATAAAGATAAATACGAAGATTAGCAATGATGGTATCATAAATTTTGGCCAATGGCAGCATGTTAAAAAAGATGGCGAAATTATTAATGTAGATATTACGGGGCACTCTATTTATTACAATAACAAAAATGCCGTAATGATAGCCTCTAACGATATAACCGACATATTAAAGGGGCAGCAGGCGCTAGCCTTAAGCAATGAACGGTTTAATTACGCAACCAAAGCTACTTTTGATGCTATTTGGGATTATGACTTAAAAACTAATAAGGCATTTTTAGGAGAAGGCTTCCAAACATTGTTTGGCCATAAAATGTACGGCGAAGACGTAAATATATCGTTTATAAAAGGGCTTATACATGACGATGACAGGCTGCGAGTTTTAAATAGCTTGCAAGAAATATCTGATAACAAGGAACAAGTGTACTGGAAAAACCAATATCGCCTTAAAAAGGCAGATGGGAGTTATACTACGGTAATGGATAGTGCAATTGTAGTAAGGGATGAACATAAAGTGCCATACCGTATTATTGGCGCCATGCAGGATATTTCGGAACGTATACAAAATGAAGCTGCCCTTAAAGAATTAAATAACCAATTACATACACGTGCAGAAGAACTGGTTAGCTCCAATGCAGAACTGGAACAATTTGCTTACATAGCTTCGCACGACTTGCAAGAGCCTTTAAGGATGGTAACCAGTTTTTTAAGCCAGTTACAAAAAAAATACCAGCCTCAGTTAGATGAGAACGGGCAATTATATATTCGTTTTGCCGTGGATGGCGCTGTGCGGATGCGGAAGGTAATACAAGCCTTGCTGGAATATTCAAGAGTAGGCACACAGCATTACCGGTACGAAAAAATAGATACTACCTCTTTGCTAAATGATGTGATAAATGTTTACAGTAATATTATGCAACAAAAAAATATCATTATATCCTATCAAGGATTGCCAGAAATAATAGCAGCCAGAATACCCATCCAACAATTATTTCAAAACCTTATTAGCAATGCCATAAAATACCAGCAGCCAAATAATATTGCCAAAATAGTTATAAGCGCCATCGAGCAACAAGATTATTGGTATTTTGCAGTAGCAGATAATGGGATAGGCATAAAAGAGGAATCGTTAAGTAAAATATTTATACTCTTTCAGAGGCTTCATAATGATGCCGAGTATTCAGGTAGTGGCATTGGGCTGGCCATCTGTAAAAAAATTATCGAAAGCCATAAAGGGAAGCTTTGGGTAACATCCGAACCCGAAGTTGGGAGCACATTTTATTTTAGCATACCAAAAATACCCCCATCGGCTTAAGCCTACTGAAAGGTATTTAACAAAGCCGTTTCGTTAAAGTGAAAATTGGTAAAAAAGGCTAAACAAACTTAAAAAAATGGCATAATACGCTTAATTTTGATATGTAAAAAAGTACAATTATCTGCACACATCTTGCCGATACTTATAAAAGGAATTGTTGCAGTAAATATGCAAGCCGATAAAATATGCCCGTAAATACGTAATGAAACAACTTTGTTACTAGTAAAAAATAATGAGTTACATGATAAATTTGGCTGCTGACAGCTTGTAAACTAATTAATAACACCATTAGCATTGCTTGCCCATAAGAAGTTGATATAAAAATTTACCTATGGAAAACACTACCACTACACGAAATATTTTAATTATTGAAGACAATCCTGGAGATTTTCTGTTAATTAGTGAATACCTGAACGAAGAATTTTATCAGCCGAGAGTGGGGCATGCAAAAACTTTTATTGCTGCCAAAGGCTTACTACAATCAGGTAATACTTTTGACATTATATTGTTAGACCTTTCTTTACCAGATGGGAGTGGTGAATTTTTAGTAAGCCAAATGGCAATACTGGCAGGCCTTATACCAATAATAGTGCTAACAGGGTATAGCGACAAAGCCTTTGGTATTAAAACGCTCTCCATGGGTATGGCTGACTTTTTATTAAAAGATGACCTAAGTGCTGCCCAGCTTTATAAAAGTATTTGTTATAGTATTGAGAGAAGGCGTATTACGATGGACTTAAAAGAAAGCGAAGAAAATTACAGGAATCTTTTTGATATCAGCCCAGTGCCTATGTGGGTATATAATTGGGAAACTGCAGGTTTTATCAACATCAATAAAGCCGCCATTGAACATTTTGGGTACTCAAAAAAAGAATTTTTATCAATGACTTTGTTTGACATAAGCCCTTTTGAAGAAATTGAAAAAATTAAAAAAAGGATTACCACAATAGCCGAAACAAGAGGTTTTAATAGAGGTGTTTTTAAGCACCTTAAAAAAAATGGCGAACTAATAGAAGTAGAAATCCATAGCGATGTGTATTCGATGGAACAGAAATTAAGGCTGGTGCTTTGCAATGACATCACTGAAAGTATTTACCAAAAAAATATACTGAGGCTTGAAAAAGAAGTATACAAATTAAATACTACAGCAAACGTATCCTTTCAGGAAGTTATGGATATGCTTACTCAAAATCTCGAATTATTGTTGCCAGGGTCATTTTTTTCCATCCTTCAAAAACAAGACGACAATACTTTCACAAGCCTTTCAAGGGGTTCTATGCCAGCCGCTTACACCCATGCTATTGATGGGGGAGCGATTGGCCCAAATGCAGGATCGTGCGGTACTGCCATCTACACCGGACAAAACGTTATTGTAACAAATATTGAAGATGATCCCTTATGGGAAAATTATAAGGATATTATCCGGCCCTTTGGTTTTAAAGCGTGCTGGTCAATACCAATAAAAAAAAGCGATGGTAAAGTGCTCGGCAGCATTGCTACTTATTTTAAAAAAAATAAATTAGCCTCGATACAAAACATTAATTTACTGGAACGGGCCGCAAGCTTGCTTGGTATCTTGATAGAAAACCGGAATGCAGTAGAAGATATTAAAAAATGGAACGAACGTTATGATGTAGTTTCAACAGCCGCAAACGACGTGATATGGGATTGGGACTTGCTTACAAGTAAAATATACTGGAATAAAGGATTAAAGGAAATATTAGGTTATACCCTAATTAATGAGAGTACTTCTACAGATTGGTGGGCTGATAAAGTACATAAGGATGATGTAAAAAGAGTTGTTGAAAAAATCCATAGTCATATCAATAATACAATTATGAAATGGCAGGATGAGTATCGCTTTTTATGCAACGATGGCCATTACAAATACATATCCGACAGGGGATTTGTACTGCTGGATAAACATAATAAGCCAGTACGCATGATTGGTGCAATGCGGGATATAAGCCGCCAAAAACAAGAAGACCACCGGCTAAAATTATTAGAGTATGTAATAACCAACGCTTCCGATTCAGTAATAATAACCCATGTTAATTGTATTGATGATAGTGACCATACTATTATTTATACCAACGATGCTTTTACAAAAATGACTGGCTATTCAAAAGAAGAAGTTATTGGCAAAACGCCTAAACTATTTCAAGGCCCAAACACAAATAAGGCAGAACTAAAACGAATAAAAAAGGCCATTAAAAGATGGGATAGCTGCGAAATAGAAGTTATCAACTACAAAAAAAACGGAGAAGAATTTTGGAATAATATTGCCATTTCACCAGTTGCCGATAGTACCGGATCTTTTACACATTGGATTTCAATCCAAAGGGATATTACTGTACGCAAAAAGAAAGACCAGGAAATAACCAAAGCAATTATTACAGCGCAAGAGCATGAGCGTTTTCAAATTGGTGGTGAGCTGCATGATAATGTAAACCAAATATTAGCTGGCGTACTACTTAATTTGGGGATGACCAAAACGAGGCCAGTAGAAGAGCTGCCTGAATGGATAAATAAATCTGTAGAATATATACACCTTGCAATTAGTGAAATAAGAAAACTTTCGCACAAGCTTGCACCCGTTTCGTTTGATGAAAATTCGTTAAAAGAAACCTTTGAAAAATTATTAAGCGCCATTAATATCAATAACCGTTTTAGCATTGATTTTTTTATAGATGAGGTAAGCCAAATGCATGTTGATGGCGACATCCAATTAAACTTATACAGGATATTACAAGAACAGATCAATAATATTATGAAGTATTCCAAGGCAACAGCTATAGAAATTTCACTGTCGCTGGTAAAGAATGCAATTTGTTTAAGGATCTACGATAACGGCATCGGCTTTGATACAAAAAAAATAAAGGAGGGTATTGGGCTCCATAATATTAAAAAAAGAACAGAATTATTTTCTGGCAATTTTACTTTAAAATCTGCCACAGGCAAAGGTTGTGAAATAATTGTTGAGATACCTATTTAAGAGTAACAATTATACAGGAGAATAGTACAGCCAATCTGTAATAAGCGTGGGAAATAAACCCAATATAATTATAAGTGCCGCGGTAATAATAAGCAACGCCTTAAATGATGGCGTTATATCCCAATTATGGATAATTTCAGCTTTGCTTTCTTTAAAATAAATAGCTTGTATAATTTTAAAATAATAATAAGCACTAATAGCGGCGCACAATACAGCTAATATAACCAACCAATTTTGATGGCCATCTTTAACGGCACCAATCAACATATACAACTTAGCTAAAAAACCAGCCGTAAGCGGTACACCTGTAAGCGATAATAAAAAGATGGTGATGGTAGCTGCAAGCACAGGTTGTTGTTTAGCCAGCCCGTTAAAGCCATCAATAGTATAATCGTTCATCTTTACTAAAATGGCAAAAATACCAATGGTGGCAAGGCTGTAAGCGGCCGTATATAAAATAATGCCTTGCTTGGCAAATTCATTCATTGCAAAAATGGATAGCAGCATAAAGCCGGCCTGCGCAATACTGGAGTAAGCCAGCATACGTTTTACGCTTTGTTGAAAAACAGCCGTAAGGTTACCCACTAATAAAGTGGCAGCGGTAATCAATGCGACCAGCATTTGCCATTGGGGCTGCGCCCCTCCAAAGGCATGCTCAAACAAACGTATAAAAGCAATAAAACCACCGGCCTTAACAATGGTTGCCATAAAAGAAGTGAACACAGTTGGTGCGCCATCATATACATCCGGTGCCCAAAAATGAAAGGGTACCGCAGAAACTTTAAAGGCCATCGCAATTAATATAAGCACTAAGCCAATAGCAATCATCACCGGCATTTTTCCTGCGCCAATATTAATGTTATCAATATAAAAAGAAGGCGATACACTATTGCCCCCATATAAAAAAGCAATGCCCATCAACATAATACCGGTTGAAAAAGCGCCCATCAAAAAATATTTAAGCGCAGCTTCATTACTTTTTAAATTGCGTTTATCGCTTGCCGTTAGTATGTATAAAGGGATTGATAAAATTTCGATGCCTAAAAATAAAGTAAGCAACGTATTAAAAGTTGCGGCAATGGCTATGCCACACAAAACAAAAAATATAAGGGCAAAATATTCAGATACATTGTTGCCTACCCTTTCTATATCCCTGCCATTCAATAAAAAAAGCAGTAAGGTACAAACCAATGCAACCGTAATAAAAATAAGGTTGAAGTTGTTGAATACCAGCATATTCTTTATGTCAATATCAAAGAAAGGATATTGTTTTAACAACTCAAAGCAGTTGGCAATAATAGCCAATAGCAGGCCGCCAATAGCCCAATATTTTGGTGTGCTTTTTTGTTTAAAAAAAACACCACCAAACATCATTACGATACCCCAGACTGCTGTTATTATTATTGCGTTCATAATTACCCTGATAAGCCACCGGCATATCCGTTTTTATTTTAAGTTAGTTAAATCTTGTTACAAGTGCTGCTACCGTATCTTTTGTAAGTTGTAATATTGGTTGCGGGTAAATGCCTGTTAAAAAAATAGCTACCACTACAATGCTTAATGCAATTTGCTGGCTAACTGTAATTTCTTTCAATGTAGCCGTTAATGCATTTGTTTCGCCATAAAATACTTTCTGCACCATATTTAATGTGTAGACCGCAGCTAAAATAATACTTAGCAATGCAATTACCGCATACCAGATATTAAATTGAAATAGCCCGCTAAACATCATAAACTCGCCTACAAATGCATTGGTTAATGGGAGTGCGATATTAGCAAAAGCTATCACCACCAACATGATGGTTAATATTGGCGCCTTATGTGCCACGCCACTAAGCTGAGATATTTTACGAACGCCTAATTGTTTTTCTATTAAATCAATTACTATCCACAAGCCTATAATATTGATGCCATGGTTAAACATTTGTATCATTACGCCTTCCAGACCAATTTGCTTTGTGGCAAAAATGGTGGCGCTCATTAAACCAATGTGTGCAATAGAAGAATATGCTACCAGGCGTTTTAAATCATCTTGCTTAGTGGCTATTAAACTGGCATAAACAATACCCGTAATTGATAAGATGATGGCGATATTATCAAACTTAGCTACTGCCAATGGAAACATGGGCAGCAACCATCGCATTACCCCAAACAAGCCCATCTTAACCATAATGCCGCTCAACACCATTGTAACCGAAGTAGGCGATTGCTCGTATGTATCTGGCTGCCAGGTATGAAAAGGGAATACCGGCATTTTTACAGCAAAAGCTATAAAAAACAACCAGAACAACCAGTTTTGCTGCGTTTGCGATAACTGTGCTTCATAAAAATAATTTAAGGCAAAACTATGTTCCGATACTAATGCGCCGGCAATATTATGTACTGGTGCTGTATGCAAGTACATATAAATAATACCCACCAACATTAGTAAAGATCCTGTAAAAGTGTAGATGAAAAACTTAAAAGTAGCCTGTATCCTTTTTTCTCCGCCCCAGCGGCTACATAAAAAATACACAGGTATAATAGCGAGTTCCCAAAAAAAGTAAAACAG
>JAYVUJ010000415.1:0-3089 GCA_043788035.1 Ferruginibacter sp.
TTCTCAAATTTTTCCTGGCTATAAACTTTTCCGCCAAATTTTTTTAATAAAATGGCGTTTGATTCCAGCAAAGTCTCTTTTTTGCCGCAATCAAACCAGTTTTGCACCTTAAAAGCTTTTATTTTTGCACCAGTTTGTATCATACATTCCAAAGCATCAGTAAGGCTAAGCTCATGGTGCTGCGTACGGTCGACCTTTTCTATTATTTTTTTTAGGCAATTAAACAAAAAATCTGTTTCCTTTATTTTATAAATACCCACCAGCGCCATATTACTTTTTGGGATAGCCGGTTTTTCTACCACACGGCTGATAAAGCCATCATCTTCAATTTCAGCAACCCCAAAATTACGGGGGTCATCTACCCTTTTTACTGCCAGCATGGAGTAAGGGTGGTTTATCATCTGGGCAACATCATATTCTGCAACCGTATCTCCCAAAACAATAAACACTTCTTCACTGCCCACAATTTCTTTAGTAAGGTCAATGGCATGCCCTGTACCATACCTTTCATTCTGATAAACAAAATGGCAATTTAGATGGGGATACTTTGCTTTTACATAATCCTGTATTTTTTCGCCCAGGTAGCCTACAATAAAAATAAAATCATTAATGCCTGCATCGTGCAACTGGTCTACTATAATACTAAGGATAGTTTTGCCAGCCAAAGGTATTAATGCTTTTGGCTGTGTATAAGTATGTGGCCGCAATTTGGTGCCTGCGCCTGCAACCGGAATAATCGCTTTCATTATAGAACCTTAAACTGCAAAATACGCTGGTTTGTTTATAAAAATTTGTTGCTGAAATTAAAACAAGTGACGAAAGTAATGATTTTTGTGTAAATAATACAAGGCAAAAAGAGGTATTATTTTAAAACGCACCCTTAAAGTAAGGCGGGGTTTGTATATTTGCACCTCAATAATAATACATGCAAAGAGATACATTGGTTTTTGGGCTAATTAACCAGGAAATGGAACGCCAGCGCCACGGGATAGAGCTTATTGCGTCCGAAAATTTTACCTCTCTGCAGGTTATGCAGGCAAGTGGTTGTGTAATGACTAACAAATATGCTGAAGGCTATCCAGGCCGCAGGTATTATGCCGGCTGCGAAATAGTAGACCAGACAGAACAGCTAGCCATTGACCGCATTAAACAAATATTTAATTGCGATTACGCAAACGTACAGCCGCATAGTGGCGCACAAGCCAATGCTGCTGTGGCTTTGGCAGTACTGCAACCAGGCGATAAAATTTTAGGGCTAGACCTAAGCATGGGCGGCCATCTTACCCATGGCTCACCGGTAAATTACTCTGGCAAATTATACGAAGCTCATTTTTACGGTGTAGTAAAAGAAACCGGGCTTATAGATTATGATACGCTGGAAAAACAAGCAAGGGCCGTAAAGCCAAAGCTAATTTTTGTTGGCGCATCTGCCTATAGCCGCGATTGGGATTATGCAAGGATTAGAAAAGTGGCAGATGAAGTAGGTGCTTTTGTACAATGCGATATGGCCCACCCTGCTGGTCTTATTGCCAAAGGCTTACTAAGCTCTCCATTTGAGCACTGCCATTTTGTAACTTCTACCACGCACAAAACATTGCGTGGCCCAAGAGGCGGCATCATTTTAATGAAGAAAGATTTTGAAAACCCTTTTGGCTTAAAAGATGTAAAAGGCAATACAAGGATGATGAGCAACCTGATGGACATGGCTGTTTTTCCTGGTATACAAGGTGGGCCGTTGCAACATATTATTGCGGCAAAAGCAATTGCCTTTGGCGAAATATTGACGGATGAGTTTACTGATTACGCCAAACAAATTATTATAAATGCACAAGCTATGGCTAAGGCATTTGTTGATAAAGGCTACCAGCTTATAAGCAACGGAACCGATAACCATTTAATGCTGATTGACCTTCGCAATAAAA
This sequence comes from Ferruginibacter sp., assembly GCA_043788035.1. GTDB lineage: Bacteria > Bacteroidota > Bacteroidia > Chitinophagales > Chitinophagaceae > Ferruginibacter. The sequence goes on from JAYVUJ010000415.1 coordinate 1,923, forward strand.
ATATCAGCGGTAAAAAGGCTGAGCAAACATTGGTAAAAGCAGATATTACCCTAAATAAAAACATGGTACCTTTTGATGATAAAAGTGCATTTGTAACCTCAGGCATACGCGTTGGCACTGCCGCTATTACAACCCGTGGCATGAAAGAAGAGCATATGCAATTTGTAGTAAACGCCATGGACAATGCCTTAACAAATGCCGATGACGAAAAAGTGATCAGTACTATCCGCGGGCAGGTAAATGAATTTATGAAGCAATTTATTTTATATCCTGAATTAGGGTAAATAAAAATAATAGTATGATACAGCGCATTCAATCCGTGTGGCTTTTAGTTGCATCTCTAGTAACTTTTTTAACGTTAAAATTATCTTTTTACAGTGGCACTTACCTGCCCGATAATTTATACCATCAATTAAATGGCAAAGAGAATGTAACGTTAATGATACCTACAATTGCTTTGGGCATGTTACCGTTCATAACTATTTTTTTATTTAAGAGCAGACCTACACAAATGTGGCTTTCGCTTGTAGCTATCGTGTTGGATTTGTTGCTACTATTTTTATATTACTCAGCCACAAAAAATTTCTCTAAAGGCGATTATGCCATCACTGCCGCACTCCATATCATTATAATCGTGTCGTTAATACTGGCTGCCAGAGGCATTAATAAAGATGAAAAATTAATAAAAGATAGTAATAGGTTAAGGTAGTATAAAAGCGCCCTTAAGTAAGAAGCCTACTCAATGTTGAATGATCAGGCTTTTTATTGATTACTATTAAAATGCAGGTTTATTTTGGCGTACCCAAGGGCCGGGCTATACACTGCAATCTTTTTTGCGGGCGGCCCGACAAAAAAAGAATTTCCGTTGCTATTCCCTACGCTCTGCAAAACGTGCACCCTGCTAAATTTGTCAGTTATAAACACCTACAATTCACAAACGAAAAACAACTACATAAACCTAAAAAAAATATCGGATAAGGTATAATTAACGCGGGTTATAAAAACTTACCCGTATAACTTTCCTTACATTTTTTCAAATCTGCAGGCTTGCCGGCAAAAACTAAATTACCGCCTTCATCACCTGCTTCCGGGCCAAGGTCAATCACCCAGTCTGCGGATTTAATTACATCTGTATTGTGCTCAATAACTAATATAGTATGCCCCTGT
>JAYVUJ010000416.1:0-4440 GCA_043788035.1 Ferruginibacter sp.
TGTTGTGTTCAATTTCTTCATAAGGCCTTAGGTAGTCGTAGTTTACTTTTGGCTCGTTTTTTTTATCTTTATCACCGTCTTTATCCGTGTCTTCTTCTTTTTTTAGTTTGATGCCCCAGTCATTATTAGCTAGTTGTGCAACTGCATTTTCCATGGCAATTATTTTTCCGCCTTGCCTTACCCAAGTCTTTAAATCTGCAGAGCCCTCTTTATCACCCAAAAATTTATAGTTGCCATTTGGTAAAATAATAACGTCAATATTTTTAAGGCTGGTGCTTTCAAGGTCGTCCGCATTTATTAATGTAAGGGGATAATCCAACAGCTGGTCAAACATAAACCATACTTCGCCTGCGGCAGATGCGTCTGCGCTTTTACCCGTAAGCAATGCCACTTTTGGCTTGTTGATGTAATGTGTTTTTTCGCTGCCAAAGTCGCTGCCACTTTCCATAAAACCGGTGGTGATGGCAGTTACGCTCACATCAAATTTTTGCGCTGCTTCTGCCAATGCAGCTAATTTTGCTTCGTTTACTTTCTTTAAAACTATCAATGTGCCGCGCTGGAATTTCTTGCCATCTATACTAAAATCCTTTTCAGCAAAGCGTACTTTAATATTTGCATTCAGCAAGGCTGCCAAAAATTTAGCATCTTCAAAAGAAGTATACTTAATTAGGTATCCGTAAGAGGATTCAGGAAGCGCTATTAGCTTTGCCTTGGCCTTATATTCCGTGGTAGGTAACTTTTCCTTTACCGCATAGGCCTGCAAGCCGTATACATAAGGCAAGCTCCAAGCGGTAATATCATAAGTAGCACTATCCACCAATTTAGATTTCGGTTCAAACAAAACCTTCACCAGCGTACCTTTTGGCTGGTAGGTACTAATCACCAAACTATTGGTAGCGCTAAACGTTTCCTCTTTACCCGTAAAATAATTATACCCTTTAGCACTGCTTACACTGGCTGTATTGTAGCGTATGCCATTAACATCAAGCAATTTCTTTAAGCCATTTATCTTGTTGCCGTTTACATCAGTAATTACAAAAGATTTATACTCTCCTACCCCATTAGCCTTTTCGTTACTGAAAAAACGCTGGTATTCTTTCAATACATTTTCATTGTTTTTGCTTACCATTTCAATGGTGCTGATGCTGGTAGTATAATGATGGGCAATCCGGTCTTTCAACGTAAGCGTATCTCCATCATTCATTAAAATGGCAGATCCGCTGCGTGGGCCACCACCTTGCTCAAACGTCATCCCTATGGCGCCGTTATACAATGGGTAGGTATCGCCGTAGGCAGGATAAAAAAGGTCAAACACTTCTTTGGTAAAATACAGCCAGCCGTTTGCATCAAAATACTTCGCATTGTTTTTGCCGATAGTAACCTGAAATTCTCTTTGCCATGGCGTAATTACTTCATGGTACGGAGCCGCGGCGGGTGCAAAATAGTAGGGGCTGTTAACGCCTTGCTCGTGATAATCGCCATGTACCTGCGGCATCCATTGGTTGTACATTTTTAAGCGCTGCTGTGTTTCTACCTGCGTTTGCCAAGCCCAGTCACGGTTAAGGTCAAAGTTGTAGTGGTTAACCCTTCCACCCGGCCAAGGTTCATTGTGTTCCCTCGCTTCTTTGTTTACGTTAGGGTTTTTGCCCACCATCTGGTTAAACCAATTCACATATCTTTCCCTGCCATCAGGGTTTATGCAGGGGTCAATTATTACAACGGTGTTTTTTAACCAGCCTTTGCTATCATTATTGGCAGGGTTTAATAATTCGTACAACACTTTCATAGATACTTCGCTGCTGCTGGTTTCATTGCCATGTACATTGTAGCTCAGCCATACAATTGCAGGTGTATTGGTAGTGCCGGGCTCATCGGTAAGCACACCGGCAAGGCGCAAATTATTTATACGGATATCTTCCAGCCGGGCGATATTTTCGGCCGTGCCAATATAAGCCAGCAACAACGGGCGGCCTTCATTAGTTTCGCCGTATTGCCCCAGCTTCATCATTTGCGGCAAAACGCTTACCGCGTAATTAAAATAATTTACTATTTTATAATGAGGCGTGTACCTGCTTCCAAGCGGATAGCCCAAAAAATCATCGGGGCTTTTAATGGTTTGTGCATAGGCGCAAAAAATTGTACAAATAAAGGATAATGAAAGAAAGGCTGTTTTTTTTATCATAAATATTTTGTTATAACAATGATGGTGGCTCAAGATAAATAAAAAAAATCCGCTACTTTTAAAAAAATATAAAAGATGAGCTATCCTAGACTATTGCTGGTAATTATATGCAATTGGTTGATATTGCAATGTACAGCACAAATTGATGCTTACCATTACCAATCGCAAAAAAAAGTAGTTGCGCAGAACGGTGCCGTAGTATGCGCCCACCCGTTGGCTAGCAAGGCCGGCAGTAATATTTTAAAGCAGGGGGGCAATGCCATTGATGCAGCTATTGCCACACAATTGGCGCTTGCTGTGGTTTACCCTGGCGCTGGTAATATTGGTGGGGGCGGCTTTATGGTAGCGCATTTAAAAAGCGGACATAACATTACCATAGATTTCAGGGAAATGGCGCCCTCAAAAGCAAGCAGGGATATGTATCTTGATAGTGCAGGCAACCCGCTACTGCAGTTATCGCAGGATGGGCATTTAGCATCCGGCGTACCAGGCACCATCGCTGGTTTATTTGCAGCCATGAAATATGCGAAGCTGCCTTTTAAAACCCTTATACAACCTGCCATCGACTTTGCTGAAAAAGGCTTTGCCGTAACTGCCCACCAGGCAAAAGACCTTAACGAACTTAAAAAAGAATTTTTGCAATTCAACCTCGCTCCCACGGCTTTTACAAAGGACAAGGAATGGAAAGCCGGAGATACGCTGATACAAAAAGATTTAGCGAACACCTTAAAACGCATCAGGGATAATGGCGCCAAAGATTTTTACGAAGGTGAAACCGCAAAGCTTATCGCAGCAGAAATGGAAAAAGGCAAAGGCATCATCAGTATGGCTGACCTAAAAAATTATACTGCCAAAGAAAGGAAGCCCCTTGAATTTGAGTATAAAAGTTGCCACATTGTAACCATGCCTTTACCCAGCAGCGGCGGTATTATCATGGAACAGGTACTAAAGATGACCAGCAATAAAAACATTGCTGCTATGAAATTTCAAACGCCTGCAAGCGTGCAATTATTAACAGAAGCAGAACGCCGCGCCTTTGCCGACAGGGCAGCGTTTTTAGGCGATGCAGACTTTGTAAAAGTACCCGTAGCCACACTGGTAAGCGACAAATATTTGGCAGAAAGGATGGAGGATTATGTACCTAATAAAGCAGGTAGCAGCACCACCACAAAAGCAGGCACTATCAAAGAAAGCGAAGAGACAACGCACCTAAGCATATTAGATAAAGAAGGCAATGCAGTATCCGTAACCACTACTTTAAATGGCAGCTACGGCAGCCGTACAGTGGTTACCGGCGCAGGTTTTATCCTCAATAACCAAATGGATGATTTTAGCGTAAAGCCCGGTGTACCCAACATGTACGGCGCCATTGGTGCAGAGGCAAACGCCATCGCACCAGGTAAAAGAATGCTCAGTAGCATGAGCCCTACGATTGTATTAAAAAACAATAAGCCTTACCTGGTAGTAGGCACGCCAGGCGGCACAACCATCCCCACAAGCGTTATCCAAACCATTATTAATATTATAGATTTTGGCATGAGCCCAATGGACGCTGTAAACAAACCAAAGTTTCACCACCAATGGCTGCCCGATGAAATTATGGTAGAAGATGATTTTAGCGCCTCAACAATTACAGGGCTACAAGCCATGGGCTATAAGGTTACCAAGCGTGGCAATATAGGCCGTACAGAAATTATTATGACAACCACCAAAGGCACAATAAAAATTATTACAGCGGTAGGCGATAAACGTGGTGATGACGATGCAGAAGGAAATTAATTTAGTTAGGCGTTTGGAATTATTAGTTTGAGCTACGCCAGTTATATCAATTGTTGTAAGAAATTGATTTCAGTTGCTATCAAAAACTCAGGACCCTTAACTCAGAAATCAATTTTTAAGAAGCAGCAACTATAAAAACTATCAAGCCATTATGTAATCCAAATATGCTACATCAACAAACCAATAATTTATAAAGCGAGTCTCTTTTTAATAATACCCAAACCTGACGCAGGCTTTCATTTTAAGGAAGATGGAATAACTAAATACCATAGTGTACTGTTTTAAACATGGCTGCAATAAATTAACAAGCAAAATATTGGTGTACAAAGCTAAAACATGTACATTTCAAACGATGAGAAGGTAACCGCCCGGGAGTGATTAAAGTAGGATAAAAAGATATCCAGAGAATACTTTACTGCTTTTTGTAAATAAAATGATTGTTGTGTACATTATGCCCGGAAAGCTTACTTTATTATTTT
>JAYVUJ010000417.1:0-2049 GCA_043788035.1 Ferruginibacter sp.
AGGTTTGCTTTGTTTATACCCATTGAGAATATTTATATCGTAACCTCTTACCAGTATAAAGATATAGTTGTAAAACAATTGCCTGATTTGGACCCCAAAAATATCTTATGCGAGCCCTCCAGAAAAAATACAGCGCCGTGCATAGCTTTTATATCATATAAATTACACCAGATTAACCCGGATGCTAATATGATTTGTGCACCGGCAGACCATATTATACTTGACCAAACAGGCTTTAAAAACATTTGCCTGCAGGCATTGCATTTTACTGCCAATATAAAAGCATTGGTTACGCTAGGCATAAAACCAACACACCCAAATACCGGTTACGGCTACATACAATACGAACAGCAGGCGGTAAGTGAAAATGTTTTTAAAGTAAAGACGTTTACCGAAAAGCCGGATAAAGAGTTAGCAAGGACATTTATATCCAGCGGGGATTTTTTATGGAATGCTGGTATTTTTGTTTGGCAAGTAAAGAATATTGTAAAAGCTTTTGAAATATTTTTACCGGAAATGCATGATGTGTTTGATGCAGAAAAGTTGAATTTTAGCACAGCAGGCGAGAAGGATGCCATTGAGCGGATTTACCCGCAATGCACTAATATTTCTATTGATTACGGGGTTATGGAAAAGGCAGATAATGTATATATCATCCCCTCTTCTTTTGGATGGAGCGATTTAGGTACCTGGGCAAGCGCTTATGATAACCTGGAGAAAGATTATTTAGAAAATGCCGTATCCGGCGATAACGTTATTATAATAGATGCTACTAAAAATATTGTTCATGCAAATAACAAAAAACTATTGTTATTGCAAGGGTTGGATGATTTTATTGTTGTAGATACGCCTGATGTATTGCTAATATGCAGAAAAGATAAAGAACAGGAGATAAAGGAATATGTAGCAGAAGTAAAGAGGAATAAAGGCGACAAATTTATTTAGGGATCTCCGCAAAGACAAGGCTTTTGCGCAAAAGTGCAGAGATTTAAAGCAAAGGTTTTTTAAGTTGCTGGTTTATGCCTTGCATATGAATGCACCCATTTGATGTTTATAAGATAAAATAATTTAATGGCTTCTCTTTCTATACACAGTAAGCTCCCCAATGTTGGCACTACTATTTTTACGGTTATAAATGCTTTAGCCACAGAGCATAAAGCCATCAACCTTGGGCAAGGTTTTCCAGATTTTATGATGGACCCACAGCTAATTGCATTGGTTAATGATGCCATGCAAAAAGGCAATAACCAATATACCCACATGAATGGGCTGCCAGCACTACGAGAAGGGCTTGCTGAAAAAATGGAAAGCCTGTATGGCGCTATTGTTGATGCGGATACCGAGATTACAATTGCTCCTGGCGGCACTTATGCTATTTATACCGCACTTACAACCCTATTGCACCCTGGCGACGAAGTGATTGTTTTTGAGCCAGCTTACGATAGTTATATACCTAATATTATTATCAATGGTGCGGTGCCCATTTTAATACCGCTGCAGTTTCCATCGTATAATATTGATTGGGATGTAGTAAAAGCTGCCATTACGCCCAAAACAAAAATAATTGTACTTAACAATCCACATAACCCAACGGGCAGTATTTTAAGTGCTTATGATATTGAGCAATTACAAAGCATTGTAAAAAATACCAGCATTTTTATTTTAAGTGATGAAGTATATGAACATTTAGTTTTTGATGATAAAAAGCACGAAAGTATTTTGCGCTATCCAAATTTGATGGAGCGAAGCTTTGTATGTTTTTCATTTGGAAAAACATACCATTGCACCGGCTGGAAATTGGGTTATTGCGTAGCGCCCGCCCACCTAATGAAAGAATTTAGGAAAGTACATCAATTTAATTGCTTTAGTTGTAACACCCCAGTTCAGTATGCATTGGCAACCTTTATTCAACAAAAAAATAAATACCTTCAACTTGGCAAACAAATACAACAAAAACGAGATTATTTTCAGGAGTTAATGCTACAAACCAGGTTTAAGGCACTCCCAACTTATGGAAGTTATTTTCAATTATATAGCTACGCCGGCATA
>JAYVUJ010000418.1:0-4786 GCA_043788035.1 Ferruginibacter sp.
GGGCAGAACAGGTACTGGACAAATGGCAGCCTATGGGCGAGTTCTTTTACAAACTGAGGTCTTTTACCCGGCACGGGAAGGCACTTAAAGAAATGGAAACTACCGTGGGCACCCAGATATAAGCGGCTGAGCATTACATGTATGAGAACAGGGAGGTAATCCGCAGCCTTAAGAAAATGGCGGCACTGCTCGAAGGCCAGGTAAAAGGCAACCTTAAGGCGATATCAGTCTCTATTGCCTACAATGAAGAAATAGCCGGCAGAGTAGCCAACATCACTGCTATTAAAGGCGTGGGCGAGCTTACGGTAGCCGTAATTCTGGCAGAGACCAACGGCTTCGAGCTGTTCAAGAACATCTCCCAGCTAGTAAGCTATGCAGGTTATGATGTCATAGAAAACCAGTCAGGCACACATACGGGCAAGACGAAAATATCGAAGAAGCGTAATTCGAGGATCAGGAGGGCCATGCATATGCCGGCACTCAATATGGTTAGGTGTGATATAAAAATATTCAGGGATCTTTATGAAAGTACACTTGAAAAGCATGGCATAAAAATGAAAAGCTTTGTGGCCATACAGAAAAAGCTGCTATGCCTTATTTATACTTTATGGAAAAAAACGAAATGTTCAATCCTGATTACACATTAGCAAATACAACCAGTGATGAGGAGGCGGATGTATCCCTCTCGGGTAGCTTCGCAGAAGCTGAATAAAATAGCCCCGGAAAGACCAGGGCTAAACAAGGTATACAGCCATTGACGTATCAGCGTTTGCATTCTCTCGGGAGGTGAAAATAAGTAAAAATATATTTGGAATTAAAGACAGTATCTATTCGCAGTACTCCGCAGCGCCTAAGTAACAGTTTAGCTTCGCTTGGTAATAGTTCACGGCGCTTTACGGGGTACTTGCTGCTATCCCTTGCGCTTCAATCCAAAGAGCATTATTTTTTTATAAAGTAAATTTAGTGGAGAGGTTTATACAGCGCCTGCGAAGTTGCAGTAACCAGTCAAACAAAGGCGTCAGACTGGTTACTAGTGCCAGCATCTTATGTATGACTCCAAATTATTTAAGCAAAAAATCCCTCCCATCTTTTTAATAATCCCTTGTGTAAGCCAGCCAACTATCCTAATAGCAGGTTAATCCAACGCGGCAAATGTAACCGCCAAAACCTATTTTATCTTCTTAACCCCAACCACAAGATGCTCTAAATTCTGCTCATCAAAATAAACCTTACAAACTGCAGAAGCATCCATTAATAATTGCTCAACTTTCGGCTGCTTAGCCCCGGTTAATTGGTATGTTTTTTTATAAGCTGCCACATCATCTAAATCGGTAGTTTGTTGCAGCGCCTCTTTAACAGCTACCGCATGCAGTCCTTTATCTTTTATTTTTCCTAATTCAGCAATCATCCAGCTAAGGGCGTAAAAATAATTTTGCTGCAGCAGTAAAAAATAATTGCTATCGCCAGCGTCAGGCATCTTATTAAAAGCAGCGGTAGTAATTTCTTTAGTAAGGTATTTTGTAAGCTGTTCCTGTACATCTTTATTTTCGCTTAGTTGAATGCTTCCACGCAAAGCCTGCGGGTAAATACTTAGCCAGCGCAGTTTACGCCTAAGCTCGTGTACATCAGCTTCAATATCTTTAAAAATGTAGTTTCGGGCATTTATAAATTCAGTAATCTGATAAATGGCTTTGCCATAAAATTCGTTAATTGCGTTTACTTCTTTTTCTTCTTTCAGCCAATCTGCGCCAGCTAATTTTTTTTGTATTTTTTGTATGCGGTTGTTACTGGTGGCAAGCCATCCTTTCTCAGCTAAAATTTCATTCAGGCTTTGTGTTTTCTCTCTCGCCTGCGCTTGCAGATAGTTAATTATAGCAGTTGGTATATTTTTATTAGCGCTTAAATCCTTGCCAATGTTATCGTAATAATCAATGGCGCCAATGGTATCTTCCAGTAATTTAAAATGCACTTTAAGTGTAGTAAATTTCTTTTTATTATGGATGCCAGCATACATTTTCGCCAACGCTTCCAGCATAAACATAGGTGTACGCAAATCATTTTTATACAACCAAAGCGCCGGGTTTTTTTGTGTGGCAGCTTTGCTTAAAAGCACCTGTACTTTGGTGAGGTAATAATCAAATCTTGCCGCTCCTTTTGTCATTACTGTTTTTTTAATGTTTTAAAATAATTTACTTACATGCCTTTCACAAATTATCCTTATCGTTCAAAAAAAGCTACGCTGCCACCAACCCATGTTTTATCCGCATTGTACCTGGTGCCAATCATTTTGCCTTTGCTAAGCCTCGATAAATTATGCACTGCCAACGGTCTTTTCCAACTATCTTTCCAAAAATAAAATAAACGTATTTCTGCTTTGGCAGGTATGTCGGGCGTTTCAATAACGTCAGCATATTTTACTTTGCGTTGCAGTATCCAATTTTTTGGGTCGGCAACTTTTTCTATATCTTCTTTTGTAACATCAATAACTACGCCCATGCCAGCAAATGAAAATAGCGGTTTCAGCACATAATTTTCCAGGTCGTGCGGTATTTCTTTTAAGTCGCTTAAGTAAAAGGTTGGTGGCACATAAGGGTTATCAATCAATGGTAATGTGTACTTGCTAATGCGGTAAAACCAATTTGGGTGGGGTATCCATTCAACATCCCACGGCTGGGTTAAGTCTATGATATCTCCCAGGCCGGTTTGCTGCTGAAGATCATCAAAAATTAGGCGGTTATAAATTCTTTTTACTTGTATTTTTTTTCCATCATACTCATAAAATAATTGATTGCCTTCGCTAATTAGTTTGGTGATGCAAACGGTTTTTATGCCCAGCACATCTTCCATACAATAAAAATCTACCCTCGTTTTTTGTTGCTCCGGATAAATTTCTAACAGGATTACATTCTCTGGATCTGCATCATCCAAAATTATTTCTTTCAACAGCTGCAGGTAAGTAGCTTCAGTATAACCATTTAAATAAGCATCATAGGTAGAAGGCACGTTTGCATACGAGCGTGTAATAGCTGTATGAAATGCCTGAAATGCAAACAGTGTAGGGAAGCCCTGCATTTCTATCAATTGCGGCTCCAGCGTGCCATTGGCGTTTTCACATATACCAAAATCAAAAGCTATAAATGAGGCATGGCTCCTTTCGTTGGGTACATGCACATCGGCTGGTACAGACCTTTCGGTAAGCTCTTTAAAATTTGGCGCAATTATAATGTCGATGATGTCCTCACAGGCATCGAGCATTTTTTTTGTAAATTCCTTGGGGATAAAAATGGGCGTTTCCGCGTTCCTGAAATCAAGTGTTCCGGGATGTAGCCCTTCTAATTCGTCTACGTAAGCCTGATATTTTTCTTCAGTGTAATCCTTATTAAATGCGTCTCTCAATTTTTTTTGCATGCTGGCTTGTATTGATGGTATTATGTTGGTTAAAAATAATCATAGTAATCAGCTATACAAGCAATAAAAAAGCCAATATTTTTTAAATCTCTACAGGCTCAAAAGTTTTCTGCAGGCTTTTAACAGCAATGGCTAAAAAGTTCGGCAGTATGTGTTCATAGGTAAACATTATTTTATCGGGGTCATTTAATTGCTCAATCATGCTGGTCCATTTATCTTCGCCATAATTTTCAATTACCGTGCGTTTTTTCTCTTCCGTCTGCAGGTGCATGCTCATGCCCGCAGCATCCGCCTCTGGGTGAAACTGCGTACCTATCATGTACTCGTTAAAACGCACCGCCATAATGGCCCTTTCCAAATTAATATGTGGCCTTTCTTTTTCAATGGCTAAAATGGTAGCACCCATTTCTACCAAATTATTATGGATGGGTTCTACCACTTGGTAATCCCTGCTATCCACCGCGTAAAAAGGGTCTTTCATGTGGTGAAACACAATCTCCTCTTTCCCATCATTTAATAAATGGATAGGGAACACGCCAAACGATGTGCTTTTGCGCTGGCAAACTTTGCCAATATTATAATGCCTGCAAGCCAATTGAAAGGAATGGCAGATAAAGAATACATATTTTTTTTGAGGGTTTACAGCACTGTAATTCCAGCTTTGTACTTTATGCAGCCAGCTAAAATAAGCATGTTCCCAATTACTTCCTTCGCTATCGAGCGGACTGCCGGGGCCGCCACTGGAAATAAAAATATCATAGAAAAGGTCAGGTACTTCCAGTTTCTGGCGCACATCAAATTCATCCCAGGTAATATCAAGGTTCTTTTCATCGCCAAAGCGGTTCAATATTTCCCTTATGCAACGCATGCCCTGGTTGGCATGCCCTTCGTATAGGTCTAATATCGCTACACGGATTTTATTTTTTTCTGAAAAAGACATGATACAAAATTAATAAATTTTTTGTAGATGGTGTTTTGAGGGAGGTGAAATAAATTATTTGAGTCTTGCTATGTGCCTAAGAATTGACTTTTGAAATGCAAAGCGTATTTCTAAAGTCAATTCTTAGGCTTTATTTACATAATCTATAAAGTTTAAAGTCTAGTCAAATTCAGATGTTTTTTAATATAATTTGGATTACAGTTTTTTGGTATAAAAATTTTATTTCACTACTAATCGCCTAATAAAATTTGTTAAATTGGCAAAAAAAGGCTAGACAGCCTAGACTACTTACCTAAGTTGTAATTTGTGGTTGCAAGACCTTAAAATAACAACATGGGTAAAAATACGGAGATAAAATTAGTCGGTCAGCCGATTTTAAGCCAGTTATTACAATTGGTAGATAAGCATTCATTCAGGGATTTGGTTAAACAAAAGAAA
>JAYVUJ010000419.1:0-2655 GCA_043788035.1 Ferruginibacter sp.
CCAATTTCTTGCTCGAACTGTTAGAGTGTTTTCACAAGGTTTCAGGCAACGTTAAGGCTTTGTGGCAAGTGTGGTATTAGGTCTTATGTATGAGTCAAAAGAAGTTGATGCTAAACGTATAACTTTAATTAGCAAAATTACTTTTAAACTTAAATCAGAAACCTCATGAACAAAGGTAGCAATTTGGACTATAGTGGTACATCGATTTATTACGGGCTGGATGTGCACTTAAAAAGCTGGCAGGTAAACATTCGGGATCAGGAAATGAAACTACGGGATTTTACCTAAAAACCCGACCTTGTAACCCTGCATACTTTTCTCACCAAAAATTATCCTAATGCCAGCTATAAAGTTGGTTATAAAGCAGGATGCTGTGGTTTTGGTATCCAGCGGCAGTTGGCTGAATTACAAATAGGTTGTGTGGTACTAAATGCAGCCGATATTTTAAAAGTGATAAAGACAAGCGTCAAAAAAACGACAAACGTGATGCCCGTTCTATCAGCTAAAAAATAAAGAATAAACCGGAAGCAGACATCCATGTACCGCAGGCAGCAAAGGAATATGCCCGTAGCCTTGTACGCCAGCGGAAGCGATTGGTAGTAGACAGCACCCGGCAAAAATGCAGGATATGGTACTGCCTTAATTTTCATGCGCTGGAACTGCCAAAAAAAATAGATGTAAGGTCAGTACTGGAGCAATAAGTTTATGAAAAAATTGGAAAGTAACACCTGCAACGGAGACATCTGGTTAAAAATGAATTTGCAGTTGATGGTAAAAGACCATCAACAAAAGCAGGTACTGATATTAGAAACCACCCGTGGTATCCGTAGCCTTTTCAAACAGGAAGTATTTAAAAAAAATTGAACTCATTACAAGCATACTGGAAGTTGGAGAAATAAAACGCCACTATCATATTTTTTGAACTGGAAGATATACATCGCTTTAAAAGCCCGGACCATTTATATTCTTATGCTGACCTGGTGCCGGATACTGATGACGGCGGCGATACTAAAAAAAACAAAAGGGATTACACATCGTCAATATAGCCGCTTGCGAAAAGCCATCGTAGAAAGTAGTTGGGCTATCATCCCACAAGTCCCGGCCATGCTGAGGCTGTATAAAAATTATTAAAAGAGTATGCATAAAAATAAAGCCAACATACAGATAGGCAAACATCTTTTATCAAGGAAACATTTTGTATTAAAAGAACAAAAACCTTATGTGCAGGCGGTGTTAAAATAATAAGCACCCTGTGCGTTTTTAAGGAATGGTTTAGCAAACTGAAAATTAAAAAACTTCGGTAAAGCGGAGTTAAAAAAAAGAAGTGTATCACTTCACCGAAACCAGCGTTTCCCTTGCAAAGTTGACCGCCGGCTTTGCTCCGTTTGGGTTGATAGTATAAAGTTAAACCGGCTTTGCAAAATATGTAAAAAGTTTTTTGTGTACACACAACGTTAGACGGAATTTGCAGCAACAGCGTAAAACCTGTCGTCAGTTTCGTATTAGGATACAGGTGTATATTTTTTAAAAGTTAACACAGACCAAACAGCTTAAAAATGCCATAAACATTTGCGATGTCTGTTTATAGAAGTATACTTTTCATATTATGGCATAGCCTAAAATCATATTGCCATGTAAAAATTAAATCAAAAATATTTTAGTAGACCATGCAGCGAAAACTCAATATAGAAGCTGGCTATAAAAGCTGGAACGTATATGTCAAAGCCCCCTTTGGAAGCGCAGCAGCGGTGATAGAATATCTGGGCAGGTACACCCACAAAATAGCCATTACAAAACACCGCATACTTAGTATTACCTTACACAGCGTAACGTTTAAATACAAAGACTATGCTGATAGTAACCGGAAAAAAACAATGCTATTAAACATTGCAGAATTTTTATGCTGCTTCAATCTTTATTTTTTACCAAAGCGGTTTGTAAAAATAAGGCACTATGTTTTTTTGCAGAACCATGGCAAAACAGCCATGCTCAATGCTGCAACAAAACAATTAAAGTTACCACTGCTGGCACCAAAAATAAACATAGGGGCAGCAAGACGGCTGCTTGAAAAATATGACACCGGTTTAACGCTGTGCCCCAAATGAAAACAAGGTAAACTGGTGTTGATAGCCATTGCGTATCCAACTATTTTTAAACCCATTACCGCCAAAGCAATAACGGGCAGCCTGCGCAATAAAGCCAGTCCTTAACCAACTGACCAGGCATCACCATCAAAAGTAAAGGTGTGGTAAAAAAGAGGGACAACAAAAAAAAACAAAAAAGAATGCTTCCAAAAAATACATTTATGGGTGAGGGAAGTTATGTGCTGTCGCAAAATAAAAATATACCGTTATCAGTAAAGCAGCCATTACCAGCGCAGCAGCGAACGGTGCAATACTTTAATACCGCCGATAAATAACTATAGTAAAAAATAGTGGCTTCCTGCTTAGCGTAGGTCAACAAGCAATAACCAAAAGCCCCCGGTAATAGTTTTTTACTGGGGGCTTTTTCATGGAAACTTTCGGCTATTGCTCTTAATGTTGTGGGCTGGTTTGGGTCACAAAAACAATGAAGAAATTAACCACGTTTATTTTTAAGATTCCAACCATCAGTTACAAAGTAACTAAAAGCAACCCCAAATAATAAGGTTATTAA
>JAYVUJ010000420.1:0-4505 GCA_043788035.1 Ferruginibacter sp.
CCTGATTCAGTTGCTTTCTATGCATCCGGGCAATGCCTTACTGAAGAATATTATGTGGTTAATAAATTGATGAAGGGCTTTATAGGCAGCAATAATATAGATACCAATAGCCGCCTTTGTATGAGCAGTGCCGTAGCTGCTTATAAAATGAGTTTAGGGGAAGATAGCGTGCCGGTTAGTTATGATGACCTTGAACTGACAGATTGTATTTTTGTTGCCGGCGCTAACCCCGCCTGGTGCCATCCAATTTTATGGAGAAGGGTAGAGGCGGCACGGGAAAAAAATCCTAACCTTAAAATTATAGTAAGCGACCCACGCAAAACGCATACCTGTGCCATTGCGGATATGCACCTGCAATTAAACCCGGGTACAGATGTTGTGCTGCACCATGCCATTGGGCGTTGTATAATTGAAGCCGGCAATATTGATATCGATTTTATTACTAACCATGCAGAAGGTTTTGCTGCTTATCGGGCAAAAGTATTTGAAAGGCCAATGCAGGAGTACGCTACAATTTGTGGCGTTGCCGAAAAGGATATCCGGCTCGCTGCGGCTTATATCGGCAATGCAAAAGCATTCATTTCGATGTGGACGATGGGCTTAAACCAAAGTGTGGTCGGCGTCAATAAAAACCTTTCGCTTATTAACCTTAATTTAATTACGGGGCAAATAGGCAAGCCTGGAGCAGGGCCATTCTCATTAACTGGCCAGCCCAATGCAATGGGTGGGCGTGAAGTAGGCGGGTTATCAAACCTATTGCCGGCGCATAGAAATTTAAGCAATGACCAAGACAGGAAAGATGTAGAAAAATTCTGGCAAATACCTTTGGGTACCATCCAGCCAAAGCCAGGCTTAACAGCAACCGAAATGTTTGATGCACTCAGCAGCGGTAAACTAAAAGCTATCTGGATACTATGCACTAACCCGTTGGTAAGCCTGCCCGATACCCGCATGGCTGAACAGGCACTTAAAAAAGCAAAGTTTGTGGTTGTGCAGGAAGTAAGCAGCAGCGCCCAAACAGTACAATACGCAGATGTAGTTTTGCCTGCCGCATCGTGGATAGAAAAAGAGGGTACTATGACAAACGCTGAGCGGCGCATTAGCGTTTTAAGCAAGCTGGTAAATGCCCCTGGCGAAGCATTGCCAGATGTGGAAATCATTTGCCGCTTTGCCCAAAAAATGGGTTTTAAAGGATTTGATTTTAAAGATGCCGCCGCAATATTTGATGAGCATTGCGCATTGACAGCAGGCACCAATATCGATATCAGCGGCTTGAGCTATGATGTATTAAAGCAACAAGGAAGCATGCAATGGCCTTATACAAAAGCTATGCATGATGTGGTAATTGATGCCGGTACACCAACAGGCACCGCAAGGTTATTTACAGATTCTATATTTTATACGCCCTCTAAAAAAGCCATTATCCATTCCTTTGCGGATGTTAATGAAAGCGAGCAGCCAACAACTATCTATCCGCTGATACTCACTACTGGTCGTATTCGCGACCAGTGGCATACTATGAGCAAGACTGGCAGGGTAAATAAGCTGAAGCAACATGTAAGCGAATCTTTTTTAGAAATTCATCCCGATGATGCGGCGCAACGTAACATAAAAGAAAATGGATTAGTAGCTATTTTTAATGCCCGTGGCACTGTAAGGGTAAAGGCGAAATATTCAACCGATATAAAAAGAGGCGTGGTGTTTTTACCAATGCACTGGGGCAAAATATTGAATAGTGACTTAAACCGGGCTAATAACCTTACCAATAATTTAGTTGATCCAATTTCTAAAGAGCCAGATTTTAAATTTAGTATAGTCCAGGTTGAAGCGTATAAAAAGCCAGTGCAAAAAATAATCGTTATCGGTGCAGGCGCAGGTGCTTGTGGCTTTGTAAAAAGTTACCGGGCATTAAATGAAAGCGATGAGATAAAAGTTTTTAGTAAAGAGAATTTTCCTTTTTATAACAGGGTGATGTTGCCAGATTATATTAGCGGCGCACAACAATGGGCGCAACTGGTAAAGATGACGGATGAGGAAGAAAATAATTTAGGCATCCTTTTATACAGAGGCATAAGTATTGAACAGGTGGATAGGGAAAATAAAACAGTAACGGATAGCAATGGTACGCTTCACCAATACGATGTGTTGCTGATGGCTACGGGCAGCAGGGCTGCGATGTTAAAAGATGTGCCTGCTATGGAAGGTATTTTTACCATGCGCAGCAGGGTAGATGCGGATAATTTTAGGGCGCACATCAACCCGAAAAAAGGCAAAGTATTAATTGTTGGTGGCGGCTTATTGGGTATTGAGCTGGCTGCTTCTTTAAGGGAAGTGGGCGTGGGCGTTACTATCGTGCAACGCATAAGCCGGTTAATGGATAGGCAGTTGGATACTTTGGGCAGCCAGTTGCTGCATGAAGAACTGGTGCATAAAGAAGTAGATATTTATTACAACGATGAAATTGAACGCTTTTATGGTACCGGTACCGTAACCGGCGTAAAATTAAAAAGCGGGCTTACACTTAATTGCCAGGCCATTGTTATAGCCGTAGGCACCGTAGCAAATATTGAATTGGCAAGGGCTTGCGGGCTCGATTGCATGCGTGGCGTTGAAGTAAATGAATACCTGCAAACAAGCGACCCCGCAATATTTGCAGTGGGAGAAATTGCCGAATTTAAAGGTTTTTTATATGGCATTACTGCAGCGGCAGAGCAACAGGCGGAAATTGTTGCCCGTTATTTAATCGGCGATATTTCAAAGTATTATGAAGGGTCGTTGCTGATGAATATTTTAAAGATGCATGGTACTGACCTGGTATCCATGGGCATGGCAGAATGCCCTAATGATAAGGACTATGAAGAAGTAGTATTTATTGATAAAGCAAAACGCTATTACAAAAAATGTATCATCCACAACGACCGTTTGGTGGGTGCTATACTAATAGGCGATAAAACAGAATTTTTAGAATACCGCGACCTGATACAAAATAAGATGGAGCTTAGTGAAAAGCGCTTACAATTATTACGGTCGGGCAAAGTAGCAGCGCCGGTTATTGGAAAACTTGTATGCAGTTGTGGCAATATTGGAGAAGGGAATATCATTAAAAAAATAAACGAAGGCTGCATACAATTAAAGGTGCTTTGCGAGGCGAGCGGTGCTGGCATGGGTTGCGGAAGCTGCAGACCAGAAGTGCAAGCCTTGCTGGATAATGCTAAGGCGCCAGTAATAGCACAAAGTACACATAGCCCGGCAATGCCCATAGCTCAATTAATGTAGTGTATAAAGGCAACCATAATTAGTTTACCATTAATAAAAATAGCATGCAGGCACAAAATAAAATCAATCTTTCTCCAGCATCTTTTTCTTTTAGCCAGATAGGCTATTTTTTATTTGAAGAAGATTTTGTAGAAGCAGGCGTTCGTTGCATACCCATGATAGTAAGGTTTAAAATGGATGTGGCGGGCATAAAATTAGCACTGGCCACCTGGTGTAAATTTACAACAAAGGAAAGAAAGCAGTTGGCCATAATGCCCTGCGCCACAGCTGTTGGCATACGGGCTTACTATTATTTTTTAAATCGGCTTGTGGTAAAGTATACCGGTAGCAATGGTGTACCATTAAAATTTGACGCCAGCCCACTATGGGCTGATCTTGAAAATATTCCTGAAGCACTGCAACAAAAAGCAATGGAATTTAATTGGGTAATAACCGTCAATAAATGGGTGCGGCTTACCGACTTGCAACGATTTGCCCTGTTGAAGTTATTTAGCCCGGGGCATGAAAATAAAAATTTTACAAAGGCAATGGTGGAGTTTGATTTAGCAGTATAGGCTTGTTATTTAGGAAGGCTATTGCCGAAAATAAAAGTAATATCGAATTGAAGGGGAGTACCAAAAAGGTATGACGTACAAGAGGGTGATGCAAGAATGATCAACATGGCTGCTGTATTAGCCCGGACCAAAAAAATAGGAGTACGGTAATTAGTTACGGGGTTGTTATTAAAAAGAATTGATTATGAGATACGGGTACACCATAAAAATAAATTTTACCGGAGGCATTATTTCTCCTGGTGACTTGTTAAAGATATTGGCTGCTGCTGCATTTGCAGGGGTTAAGCAAGTTAGCTTCGGTTTGCGCCAGCAACTGTTTATTGAAGTGGTAAGCGATGATTATACAAGGCTTATAAATGAATTACAAAGCAGGCACATTACTTATGAAGTTGATAGCGATAACCACCCGAATATTGTAAGCTCGTATGCGGCCGAAGAAATATTTAGTACCCGTACATGGCTTAGTGAAGGCGTGTACAAAGATATTTTTGATGCGTTTGATTATACACCTCAATTAAAAATAAACATATCTGATAGTAAGCAAAGCTTTACGCCATTGCTTACGGGCAACATTAACTGGGTGGCAAGTACGGGGCAGCATTTTTGGCAGTTGTTCATCCGTTTTCCTAAAACAAATTGTATTTATGCGTGGCCGGATGTGGTGTACACAAATGA
>JAYVUJ010000421.1:0-6160 GCA_043788035.1 Ferruginibacter sp.
CGAAGCCGCTTTACATCAACCAATTGAACAAGGCCACCAACAGTTTGTACTAGCCATTAACGAAAATCAGGCTGCGGGCTTTGCATCTTACTCGGCTAAAAATACCGATACGACTTACATTTATCATTTACACAAAATATACATCTTTCCAAACCAGCAAGGCAATGGCATTGGAAAGCAGTTGCTCAATTATGTGTTGCAGGATATTAAATTTAAAGGTGCCACCAACCTTCAACTAAATGTAAACCGTATTAGCCTGGCGATAAATTTTTATTTAAAATTTGGCTTCACAATTATTTGGGAACAAGATATTGATATTGGTTACGGTTATTTTATGAACGATTATGTTATGAATTTAAAGCTGTAAATTAAGAGAAGCACAGCCTTCCTGCCCTCCAAAAAAGGGTTCTGGCCTTTTCAATTTTATAAGACTTAAGTAATCTGTAAAGTTAGGGACCATTCTTTGGAGGCTACGTTAAGGCACATCTTCCCCATAAAATAGCAGCGCTGATACCAACCGATTAAAACACATAAAACGGATTTCTTGTTGCCTCTTCCTATTTTTTACTAAAAATCCTACTCATTCATGATAAAAAAAATTCTCTAAACCGCTTCTTACTATACGGGTAGTACTCTTAAAAATAAAATGTGCCAGCCGGTATCTGCCAGAAAAGTTTCAATCCGTTTAATCTGCGTATCTATCCTACTTATATCCTAACGGAAGCCTTTGGAGGGCAGGGCTTGCCATTTGCAAAACAATCTTAACCAGCTACTCATTTCACCAGTTTTATCCACCAACTTAAGGTAAATTTATACCAAGGTAAATTGCTTTTAAAAACCTGGGCATAAAAAAGTATTTTTAATGTTATGAAACACACCAGTTTTATTTTTGCCTTTACTATTTTTTTTTTTGTTGCCGGTATTGCGCAAAATGTAAAAGTGGATAGTATGATAGATTGGTTGGCAGTACACCCTAAAAGAGACTCGCAATACCTTATTACCCTGCATAAAATTAGCTACCGATTAAGTGAAAAAGATATCAAAAGGTCATTTGCCTATTATGAAAAAGTAGTGTCCACCAGCGACAGCATGAACTATGTTTATGGCAAAGCTTTGGCGCAAATAAACTTGGGTATATTATTGTACGCAGCAGCTAATTACGATGCTAGCAACAAAGCCTTTTTTAAAGCGGTTGATTATGCAGAATCTTGCGGGGCAATGCGCTTAAAAGCAATATCGCTTAACAATATTGGGGATAATTTGAAAACGCTTAAAAATTTTGATAAGTGCAGGCAGTACAGCAAAGAAGCCATTGGCATCAACACACAATTAAAAGCGTGGCGTGGTGTAGCAATAAATTATGAGCTACTGCAACAATGCGACCTTGCTGAACGATTATATAGCAGCGCTAAAAATAATTTGTTGGCGGGGTTGCCATTCGCCATCAAGGCAGATGAAAGTTATTTATTTTCTCAATTTTATGTAGGTTTTGGTAAGTTGTATGCTATTGATAACAACAACGATTCGGCTATTTTTTATTTTAATAAAGCCATAGCACAAGCTAAAATACAAAACGATTTACGCAACGAATTCCAGGCCTATATAGCACAGGCCACTTACTTGAAAAATATTTCAAATACCCAAAAAATATCTTTGCTTGATAGTGCTTTAAACATAGCCAAACAAACCAGCTACCTGGAAGATGTTGCCAATGCGGCGCTTCAATTATCTACCGTTTACGATGTGCTAAAGGACAAGGATAAATCCATTAATTTTTACCGTGTATACCGTAAGGCCGCTGATTCGTTATTTTCAGAAAACAACAAGCGCAACGTCATTATCAACGAATCGCAATGGATGATAAAACGTAAAGAAATTGAGAACAGCCACCTTATGGAATTATCTGTGTTGCAGCATAATGACCTCGCCATAAAAAACGGCTTACTTCTTGCCGTGGCTATTTCATTAGTTTTAGCCATTGCTATAGCCTTCTTCATTTATAAAAGCACCGAAGCTAAAAAGAAACGCACCGAAGCAGGCCTAAAGCAAAAAATTGCTGAAATACAGATGCAGGTACTGCGGGCACAAATGAACCCGCATTTTATTTTTAACAGCCTAAACAGCATTGAAAATTTTATGATGCAGAATGAAAAGCGGCTGGCCAGCGATTACCTCAATAAATTTACCCGCCTCATCCGTACTATTTTAGATAGCAGCCTTAACGAAGTAATACCGCTAATAAAAGATATGGAGGCATTACAATTATACATCGACCTACAGCAGCTTCGGTTTAATAATAAATTTACTTACCAAACCTCCATACAGCCTCAATTACTAAATGGCGATTACAAAGTGCCATCGCTCATTATTCAGCCTTATGTAGAAAATGCTATTGAACATGGCATTGCCCATAGTGAAAGGCAGGATTGCAAGCTCTCTATAAAAGCCACACTTGAAAATGAATGCCTACTGTATGTGGTAGAAGATAATGGCATTGGCAGGCAACAGGCAGCTGCTTACAACCTGCAAAATAAAAAGTTCCATAAAAGTGTAGGGCTTGCTATTACGGCAGACAGGATACATATTTTTAATGGCACCGCAAACAACGAAGAAATAATTATTACTGATTTATTTGGGTCGGATAACAAGCCACGAGGCACAAGGGTATCTGTAAAAATTAAATTGATTTAACATGGAAAAGATCAATGCAATCATCATTGACGATGAGCTAAGCAGCATGCAAAACCTGCAGCAAAAATTAGCAGAATTTTGCCCGACGGTCAAGGTGGTGGCAACAGCGCAAAAGCCGGAAGAAGCCATACTACTGATTCACCATCATAAGCCAGACGTTATTTTTTTGGATATTGAAATGCCAAAAATGAGCGGCTTCCGCATGCTTGAGGAGCTAAAAGAAGTAGACTTTGAAATCATTTTTACCACTGCCTACAACCATTATGCTATAGATGCTATCCGTATTGCCGCCTTCGATTATTTGCTTAAGCCAATCGCTATAAAAGAATTGCAGCAATCGGTGTACAGGCTCAATAAATTGCGTGGCTATCAAACAAAAGAAAAGATAGATGTGCTTCGTTCTTCCATGAGTGAAAAGAAATCGCAGGATGACAAGATAGCTATTGCTACAACCGAAGGATTAGAATTCATCCCGATAAAAAATATCCTGCACATAGAATCTAACAGTAATTATTGCAAGCTTTATTTCCAAAATGGCCGCCATCTTACCGTAACCAAACTATTAAAAGATTTTGAAGATATGCTAGCACCTTACCATTTTTACAGGGTACACAATTCTCACCTTATCAACTTAAACTACATACAAAAATACCTGCGTAACAATGGCGGCCGCGTTATGATGCAGGATGGTACCGAGATTGAAGTAGCCAGAAGAAAGAAGGAGGAATTCTTGAGAATGATATCGTCTTGAGATTTATGGGTGATGAGCTATAAGTTATGCTGATTTTTTTAGGGGGTAGGACTATGCATTTTGATAAAAGGCTTAACATCTATAAATAGATTAGCCTTTAATTTAATGAGTATTGACTTGTGATTAATCATACTTTGGGTCAAAACTTTCTCCCTAAAATAACTTTAAAAATAAGCTTATCCGTGCTTGTTGTAAATCCCTCGCCAAGCCCTGCATTAAATTCCCATTTGGGGTTTAGGTTTAAATCAGTTACTACAAACAATTGGTGCTGCTGCTGATTAAAAGTATCAAAATGAAGTGCCGGCCCTGTGCTTCCATAATATTCCAGACCAAGTGCAATAATTTTGCTAAGGTCATAACTGGTTTTTACGTTGGGTGAAAAAATAAACCCTCTATTTTCGTCTGGCCCTTTAAAGCTTTTTCCAAAAACCGGGTTCAAGGCTACATAGAATGCTTTCCATTTTTTATCAATAATTGGCCTAAGTTCAAGAGTGCTTGTATTAGCTGAGTATTCTTTTTTCTGAAACCCAAATTCAGCCGAAAGACTTAGCCCTACTGGTAAATGCCATTCCTCAGGTGCAGATACCCTCGGACGGATATGTGACCCTACGTAAGCTGTCCGGTTATTATTTCCAATAGCATTAAATAAATAAAATCCAATTTCAAACCACGAAGTGAATCCATGAGTTACCTCGATAGTTTCGTGAAATATATGGTTAGTTGGCAACTGCACTTTACCAGTTTCTTTGTTTCCTTCAATGGTATAATTGCTGTGCAATTCCAGCATTGTTTTCCCCTTTTCCACTGTTTCAGCGCCGTAAACCTGTATTTCATAATTATCCTGTGCAAACATGGAAGTAGACAATAATAAAAACAAACAGGACAAGTAAAATTTTGTGTGCATAAAAATTATAATTAGGTGTTTATAATAATAACCATTTAAATTTTATCAATAGGTATAGTTAGTGTAACAATAGCCTACCTAGTTAGTTTACCAATAACAAGTCATTAATTTGGGGAATGAAGAAAGTCATGGACAGTATTATTGAGGCAATAAATTCAACACTTTATTTTAACATGTTGTTGATTATTTTTTTAAGATATGTCCGCCTCAATAAATAAATCCTGTAAGCCACTCCTGCATCATATTAAACCAACTGATGCGTTTGCTTAATTATGCCCATTATAAAAACACTTTGCACTTTGCCCATGTTCTCTATCTGGCTTAATTTATTTACATGAAAATCGTAGTAAGCGTTCATATCCTCACACACCACCTTTAGCATAAAATCAAACTCGCCACTAATGTTGTAGCATTCAATTACATCGGTTAACGCATGTATGGTGGCAATAAATTTAACGCCAGCTTTTTTGTTATGTTCCTTTAACGATACGTAACAAATCACCATTAAGCCCCGCTTTACTTTGCTGTGGTCTAGCAATGTTGCATACTGTTTTATTACGCCGCTTGCCTCCATCCGCTTAATACGTTCGTGTACCGGTGTAGTGCTTAGGTGCATGGTATCACTTATTTCTTTTACCGTTATCCTTGCATTTTTTTGTAGCAGTTGCAGTATTGCAAGGTCTTTGTCATCCAGCATAAATTGCGTGCTAGTTGATTCATCTTTTGAAGTAGTAGTTGCCATGTATAAAAAGTATTATATCCTATAATAAATTGGTAAACTGCTTGTTTGCCCCAAAGTTATATTAAAGTGCAGAATATTCTACTAGTTATTTACTTTTGTGTCCTAAATAAAAAAACATGTCAACAATAACAAAGAATTCAATTGATTTCCGCCTTAAAAATAAGGTTGCTGATATCAGCCTAGCCGAATGGGGCCGTAAAGAAATTCGCTTAGCCGAAGCAGAAATGCCGGGTTTGATGGCTTTACGTGCAGAGTATGGGCCTACCCAGCCATTAAAAGGCGCCCGCATTGCTGGTTGCTTACACATGACTATACAAACAGCCGTTTTAATTGAAACATTAATTGCCCTTGGCGCCGAAGTTAAATGGAGCAGCTGTAATATATTTTCTACGCAAGACCAGGCCGCTGCTGCTATTGCTGCTGCGGGCATTGGTGTTTTTGCATGGAAAGGACAAACCCAGCAAGAAGCTGATTGGTGTATAGAACAAACAT
Source organism: Ferruginibacter sp. (assembly GCA_043788035.1). Lineage (GTDB taxonomy): Bacteria > Bacteroidota > Bacteroidia > Chitinophagales > Chitinophagaceae > Ferruginibacter. The sequence goes on from JAYVUJ010000421.1 coordinate 5,581, forward strand.
TGTTCTTTGGTGGTGCAGACCGTCCGTTAAACATGATCCTTGATGATGGTGGTGATTTAACCAATATCGTTTTAGATACTTACCCAGAATTAATAGCTGGCTTAAAAGGCTTGTCAGAAGAAACAACAACTGGCGTACATCGCTTGTATGAGCGTATGGAAAAAGGCACATTGCCTATCCCCGCAATCAACGTAAACGATTCAGTTACCAAATCAAAATTTGATAACAAATACGGTTGTAAAGAAAGTTTGGTAGATGCAATTCGCCGTGCTACTGATGTTATGATGGCCGGTAAAGTTGCCGTAGTAGGAAGTTATGGTGATGTTGGAAAAGGTTCTGCCGCTTCATTAAAAGGTGCTGGCTGCCGTGTTATCGTAACCGAAATTGACCCTATCTGTGCTCTACAAGCCGCAATGGATGGTTTTGAAGTAAAGCCAATGATCGACGCTGTTAAAGAAGCTGACATAGTAGTTACAGCATCTGGCTGCCGCGATTTGATCACAGAAAAACATTTCCGTTTGATGAAAGATAAAGCCATCGTTTGTAACATTGGACACTTTGATATTGAAATAGATATGTC